>PWNM01000031.1 GCA_003557825.1 Candidatus Hydrogenedentota bacterium
CCGAGGAACTGCGCATTTATCTGCCTGACGGTATGAAGACGCTCCCTGAGCTGATGAAGGAACAGGGATACTTCACCTTTAACAGCGGAAAGGACGATTATAATTTCCATTACGACCGGACCGCACTCTACGATGTTGGCAACCATCCGGATTACCTCCCGGGGATGAACGGCTGGCAGGGTAATCGTCCGGAGCATTCAAAATCCTTCACCAAGGATGTCTGGAACTCCCGTCCGGACAAGGCTCAGCCATGGTTCGGGCAGATCGAGATTGACGGCGGCAAAGGCGGGCGGCGTGACATGCGCCGCGGAGACCGGGTCGATCGTCAGTCGATTGAGTTGCCCCCTTACTTCCCTGACACACCGGCGATTCGCGAGGCCTGGGTGGTGCACTACGACAATGTCCGGGGCTCAGATGTGCGTATTTCCCAAATCCTCGATCAACTTGAAGCGGACGGCGAACTCGAAAACACCATCATTTTCTTCTTTTCCGACCACGGCTCCAATACCTCCCTGCGCCACAAGCAGTTCTGCTATGAAGGCGGTATGCACGTACCCCTCATCATCACCGGCAAGCACCCTGCGGTGAAGAAGGGAACGGTGGTCAACGACTTGGTTTCCCTGCTGGACGTTACAGCGACCACACTGGCCCTCTCCGGTGCAAAACTGCCTGATTACTATGATGGCCAGGATCTCCTCGGCAGCGACTACCGACCCGCCGAGTTCATCATCGGCGCCCGCGATCGCTGCGATTACACCATCGATCAGACCCGCACGGTGAGGACAGATAGATTTCGTTACCTTCGCAATTACTACCCCGACCGGCCGATGATGCAGCCTGCTTATCGGGACAACCATGCGGCGTCACAGGACCTGCACCGCCTCTACAACGAGGGTAAACTGACGGATTACCAAGCTGAGCATTGGTTCGGCGTGCGGCCCTTTGAAGAGCTTTACGACCTGGCGGTCGATCCTCACCAAGTGAACAATGTGGCGGCCGATCCGCGTTACCGGGAGGAGCTTCTGCGCCACCGTAAAATTCTCGATCAATGGATCATCGAGACGGACGATCAAGGCATGTATCCGCAGCCGACCCTCCAGTTGAAAGCCACTTATGAACTTTGGAAGGATGAGCCGATCTTCAAGAATGCTGACGTCAATCCGGAATATGACCAGTTCCGGTAAGAGCCCATCGTTAAACCGATGGTCTTTGCTTTCCCGCAAGACGGATTCGAGATCCTCAAGGCCCCGTTTTTACGGGCGAAAACAGTTCTATTCTCCCTCTTGCGGGACAGGGGAAGCGGATTCGGCTGAGATGGGACTGCCTTCGCCTAAACCGGATCTGGATTTGTACGATTTCTCCGCCTTCCGGTTCACCTTATCGAGGTTTGGAAAAGTGCCGGACTCGAACGATTCGGCAGATTGATGCAGACCCTTTGGGCGCTTCCGAGCGCAGTTTTGATTCGTTAACTAAGAACGCTGAATATCGATGACTATTAGGAAAAATTTATTGCTCGTATTAGCCAGCCTCCTGCTCTTCGCATGGGGGCACGCCCGCGAGCGTGATAAGTATATAACCGAGCGTCCTCCCTGGGCGGGCGTCTGGCTCAACACTTTCGGCAATCCCGCGAGGGATCTCGCTCCTTACAGCGACCATCTTGCCGGTGAAGCCGGTCGCCTGCGTTGGGACAGGCTACAACCGGAGCGGGATACGTTTGATTTTAAGGCAATTGATGAGGTCCTCGAGCGGGTCTATGAGGCCGGTCTCTACTACTACTGCGAGTTATGGACGGGGCACTTTCACACCCCGGAATGGGTCTACGCGGCAGGTGTGCCAAGGGTGGTCGATGTCAATGGAAGTTCGTATCCTTACTATATGGACCCTTTGTATCAAAAGCTCCTTTCGGAATTCTTCAATGAACTCGCGGCCCACCTCGCCGGCTTGCCTGAGGAATGGTTGGGACGTATCGCTTTTCTTCAGCCCGGCTTCGGATCCACGGGTGATCGTCAGGTCTACAAAGCGAGCGTCCCTTCGGAGTATGCCATAGATTCAGATGAATACGTGTCGTATATGCAAAATATGACTTTGGCTTGGTTTGCCGCGTTCGAAGCCCACTCTGAGTTAGATGATATCCGGTTTCTCTGGAACATTGATGACTATGACGGCCGAAATCCCGATGAGCTGGACGGCGTTGGCGACCGCCTTCGCGGGGAAATGTTGTATGCCGCATGGATGCGAGAGAATTACAACACGCAACTACGCAAGCAGCAGTTCACCCTGGCGATTGGGTACATGGTCGTAAATGAGTGGTTTCAAGACGAGGCACAGCGCGACCGCTTTTACGGGACCACCGATCCGCCTCTGTTCGGAGGCAATCCGGAGTTTGTCCGCGGCGAGCACAATGAGGGGGGCAACATGCGCTGGGCGAGTACGCCCATGGCCCGGGCCGCCCTCAAATGGCACTACTACTGGACAGCGATTTCCAGTGTCGATCGCGGCCTCGACAGCTGGGAAAGCAACAGCCAGGAGAACTTTTTTAGTGGAGACTTTGATGAGGCCTTCAAGTTTTCCCACCGTTATGCGTTCTATAAACGTCCGGAGACCTCTCCATACGCCTTCGTTGCCTTGCGTGATGTCTTGGATTACTCGGACCGCCGGCGCTTTCCGCCCGCTGAATTCGGCGGTGGCCCGGTCAATCGGGGCAATACCGCTCGTATCGAGGCCATTTTAGACGCCTACTCAGCCTACGGCGCTGCCAATGAGGACACACCCGCGGTGCAGAATTACGGCCAAAATGTCTACTTGCAGAATTCCAAGGGCCTGAATGATGTGGTCTGGAGGGTCATCGACCGCAATTACCGTCGCCACATGGTGCAGTTGGATCCCAACGGGACCAGTGTCGGCTGGTGGCGCGTGGGGTCGAAGGACCAACCTTATGGTCGGTTTGCCCGGGCTTTCGAAAATAGCACGGGAAGGGACGCCATGTATTTCCAGTTTGTCGACGGGTTCATCAACTCGCCGCCCTCGTCGGTGGATGTAACGGTAATCTATTTCGATGAGTTCGCGGGATCGACTTGGGAATTGCGTTACGACAATGGGGGTGAGGAGTTGGCCGTGGCCTTCAGCGTGGAGGCCGAAGGAGATGGAGTTTGGAAGACCCGCACCGTCACGCTCACCGACGCCGTCCTTGCCCGGAACGGTCCCATGGGCGCGGACCTCGCCTTGATCAACACGGATGACAACGATGACAAATTTCACCTCGTGGAGGTGAGGCGAAGCGAATGAGAAAGCTCCGCCTTCTATCAAGGCCTCTGATCTTGGCTATGATGCCCGGCGCAGCCTGAAAACGGCGAAATCCCTTTCTAAATCACTTAACTCTTAACGTTGAATTAGTAAAGACAATGAAGCTAATACCATACATAAAAATGCTCGCGGTTCTCCTTGTCTCAAGCATGCTCGTAGCCTGTAGTGACGCAATGTTAACGTATGATGCGACAATCGAGGGGAAAGAAATTTTGACCCCACAGGCAAAGGATGAGCCTCAGATCAACGGAGCCTCCGTCTTCGGCGTTACTCCCGGAAAGCCAGTCTATTATCGAATGGCGGTGTCGGGAGTGCGACCCGTTGTCTACTCGGCCGACAACTTGCCGGAAGGCCTTGAAATCGACGCCGAAAGCGGTTGGATCACCGGACCAGCGCCCGTCGCCGAGGGCGATTACGACATTGTCCTCAGGGCAGAGAATCCCAAAGGGAGCACAAGCAAGGACTTTATTCTACGGGTCGGCGATGTCATCAGCCTCACCCCGCCCATGGGGTGGAACAGTTGGTATGTGCACTCAGAAGGAATCAGCGAGAAGGCAGTCCGCGAGATAGCCATCGCCATGAGCGAAAAGGGACTGGATCAATATGGCTGGACGTTTATCAATATCGATGACTGCTGGATGGGCGAGCGCCATCCAGTGACCAAGGCCATCCAACCAAACGAGAAGTTCGATGACATGAAAGCCCTGGCAGAGTTTGTGAATGCAAAAGGATTCAAGCTGGGTATCTACTCGACTGCGTGGATGGCAACCTTTGCCGGTTTTATCGGTGGCACGGCCCCAAACCCGGAAGGTGACTATAGCGAGCTTTATCTGCCCGAGGAGGAGATCTTAAACCCTGGCCAGTTTTTTGGTCGGCACCCGTCATCAACACAGCGCGGTATTGCGGAGGTCGGGCCCTACTGGTTTGTTGATCGCGATGCTCAGCAGTTTGCGGAGTGGGGAATTGATTATGTAAAGTATGATTGGGTGGAGGTGGAACTGACGGAAATCCGCGGGGGCGAATTTCGTCGTATTAGCCGAGACCCCGTAAGGAAAACTCATGAGGTCACCGGTCGATTTTATAACGATTTCCGCTCGCTCGACCGCGACATGATTATCAGCCTATCTCCGGGGCATAATCCTGAGGAAGATGAGCTGGTGTCCCAGTATTGCAACCTTTGGCGTTTAACCCCCGATATCAAAGCGGTTTGGGAGGATCTCACCCGCCCGTTCAGCGATGAAATGGTTGCGCGCTATTCCTTGACCCGCCCGGGCCTGTATGGAGACTTGGACATGTTGCAGATTGGACCCTTGGGCCAGCCAAACCGTGCTCTCGAAGAATTCATGCCCTCGCCCTTAACGGGTCCGGAGCAGTATTTCCAGCTGACGCTCTGGAGCATCCTCACCCAACCCCTGCTCCTTTCCTGCGATATTTCGACGATGGATGATTTTGACCTGAATCTCGTGACCAACAGGGAGGTTTTGGCGGTCAACCAGGATCCCCTCGTCAGCCAGGGCTATCGGGTCCGGAATGAAGAGGGTGTCTACGAGATTTGGGCCAAGGACTTGGTCGATGGCGGTCGGGCGCTTGCTTTCTTCAATCTGTCCGACGAAGATAAAGAGATCACGGTTTCCGCGGAACAGTTCGGAAAGACGGGAAAAGTCCGGGATTTGTGGAGGCAAAAGGATATTGGCAACTTTAGATCGGAATTCACGGTGAAAGTAAGCCCGCACGGAACCGGGTTTTTCAAAGTCAAGTAGCCCCTCACGGCCCGTCCATGCGCTCTTCGGGTGCGATTGCTTGGGATAGTGGATGTTTATGAAAATGAGGAAGTATTTTATATTGGTATTTGCCTGCCTTCTTTTTTCCGCCTCTGGATGGGCCGGGGGACGTGAGGCGTATTTGACCAAGCGCCCTCCGTGGGCGGGCGTCTGGTTAAATACCTTCGGCAATCCCGACAGGGATCTCTCTCCTTACAGCGACTACCTTGCCGGTGAAGCCGGTCGCCTGCGCTGGGACAGATTACAACCGGGGCGAAACACGGTAAATTTTGGGGCCATTGATGAGGTGTTAAAGAGAGTCTATGAGGCCGATCTCTACTACTACTGCGAGTTATGGACGGGCCACCGCCACACCCCGGAATGGGTTTTTGCGGCAGGTGTGCCAAGGGTGACGGATGTCGAGGGAAGCTCATATCCATATTATGTTGATCCTCTGTATCAGGAACTCCTTTCGGATTTCTTCAATAAGCTTGCAGCCCACCTTGCCGGCTTACCTGAAGAATGGTTGGAACGAATCGCCTTTCTTCAGCCGGGCTTCGGATCCACGGGTGATCGTCAACTCTACAAAGCTAGCGTCCCTTCACAGTATGCGATAGATTCCGGAGAATACCTAGCATACATGCAAAACGTAACCTTGGCCTGGTTTGCCGCTTTCGAAGCGCACCCTGAGTTGGACGATATACGGTTTCTCTGGAACATTGATGACTACGATGGCCAAAATCCCGATGAGCTGGACAATGTTTCTGATAGTCTCCGCGGGGAGATGATGTATGCCGCGTGGATGAGGGAGAACTATAATACCCAACTGCGCAAACAGCAGTTCACCCTGGCTATTGGCTACATGGACGTAAATGAGCGCTTCCAAGACGATGCACAGCGCGACCGCTTTTACGGAAACACCGATCCGCCCCTTTTTGCAGGCAATCCGGAGTTTGTCCGTGGAGAGCACAATGAGGGAGGTAACATGCGATGGGCGAGCACGCCAATGGCGCAGGCCGCCCTCAAGTGGCACTACTACTGGACAGCTATTTCGAGTGTCGACCGTGGCTTGGACAGCTGGGAAAGTAACAGCCAGGAGTATTTTTTCAGTGGAGACTTTGATGAGGCCTTCAAGTTTTCCCACCGCCATGCCTTTTACAAACGTCCGGAGACCTCCCCGTATGCCTTCGTCGCCTTGCGTGATGTTCTGGATTATTCGGATCGGCAGCGCTTTCCACCGGAAGATTTCGGCGGTGGTTTTGCCAACCGTGCCAACACTGCCCGCATTGAGGCTATCCTCGACGCCTATTCCGCCTACGGAGCCGCGAACGACGATACCCATGCTGTGCAGAATTTCGCCCGCAATGGCTACCTGCAAAATTCCCAAGGTCTGAATGATGTGGTCTGGAATGTCATCGACCGCAATTACCGCCGCCACATGGTTCAGCTCGATCCGAACGGAACCAGTGTCGGCTGGTGGCGTGTGGGGTCGAAGGACCAACCGTACGGCAGGTTTGCCCGGGCTTTCGAAAACAGCACCGGGAGAAACGCCATGTATTTCCAGTTTGTCGACGGGTTCATCAACTCGCCGCCCTCGTCGCTTGATGTCACTGTGATCTATTTCGACGAGTTCGCCGGATCGACCTGGGAACTGCGCTACGACAACGGGGGAGAAGAGTTGGCCGTGGCCTTCAGCGTGGAGGCCGAAGGAGATGGAATTTGGAAGACCCGCAAGGTCACGCTCACCGACGCCGTCCTTGCCCGGAATGGTCCTATGGGGGCGGACCTGGCCCTGGTCAACACGGATGAAAACGACGACAAATTCCATCTCGTGGAGGTGAGACGGGAGCATGCGGACACCCTCTTCGGCGGCTGGTTTAATGACGATCACGCTCCATGGATTTGGTCGGCCGCCTTGAACAGCTGGCTCTATATGCCCGAGGAAAGCTCATCCGATAGCGGGTTCTGGTTTCACCTCGTAGAGGTTGGACGGGAGCATGCCGACACCCTCTTCGGCGGCTGGTTCTATGACGAATACGCCCCGTGGATTTGGTCCGCGGTTTTGAACCAGTGGCTGTATAGGCACGACGAAGGCTCCTCGGATAACGGAACTTGGTTTCACACACTAAAGTAAAATGTCAAAACGAAGCCGATAGGATGAAAACGCGATTCCTTCCAGCCGTCCTTCTTTGTTTCTTAGCGGTTTCCCCCGTTTTTGCGGATGACGTCAAAACGGTAAGAATTCTGACAATCGGCAACAGCTTCGCCAACAATGCGTTGGTCTATCTACCGGAGATTACGGAATCGGTCCCGGGGCACGAAATTATCATTCGACGGGCCAATCTGCCCGGTGCCTCCCTCCAAGACCATGCGGAGCATATCGAAGCATACGAAGACGACCCGACGCTAGCGCCTTATGGGAACAACAATTTCAGCCTAAAGGAACTGCTTTTAGCTCAGAAATGGGATGTCGTCACGATTCAGCAGGCGAGCCCCCAAAGCTTCAGACAAGAATCCTGCCACCCGTACGCAGATGAGGTTGTCGCTTATATCCGGCAAC
>PWNM01000361.1 GCA_003557825.1 Candidatus Hydrogenedentota bacterium
AAGCGAAGCCTGAGAGCAAAGCGGGATGCTCGTTGTTGGAGGCCGATGTACGCACGGTCGCAAAGAGACCGGGCATGTTCTGTTCGTTCTCTCGCGCACGGGGCATGGAACGCAGATAAAATCCGTCTACCGCGGGCATGGCTCCCGGCGTATGATCATCTACAGGCTGGGGGCGGGCGTTTCGCATATATCCACGAAGCTCTAGATCGAAGGGCAAGGCATCATGGGTAAAAGTAACCAATTGTCCCCCACGGGCGTCTTCAAAGCTCTCCTGCGGGATAAGGTATTCCCTCACCGGCCGCTGGTCGGCATCCCAAATGGCGATCTCCCATTCGTGATAACTCTCGAATTCGTTCGACTGTTCTCCTTCGTACAATCGCATGAACCCTTCTTCGGAGAATTCATATTTGATGAATCCACCGGCGAAAAGGATGAGAATACCGGCATGAGCGATAAAGACGCCTGCCGCGGATTTTTTCCGCACGATCCGGATAATACCGCCGCAGAAGGTGCTGATAGCCAATAAAATCAGCAACAAATAGACGCCAGGTAACGGTACCGGCAATACGCCCAGAAAATAATGGACTACGACAAAGGACTCAAAATAGCGTTGTTGGACATCGTATAACCCATGTTCGGCCTGTTCCAGGGTTCCCAGGAATACAACCAAGAACAAGAACAGGAAAATGACACAGGCAAGTCCATAGGAAGCAAAAAAATCGAAAATAGCCCTTAGTATGCGCATTGAAGACCCTCTAGTTCAGCTGCAATGATTCACAAAATGCCAGGAATGCATCCCTCTCTGCCAATACATCCGACGCGGGACCCGTCATCTTCACAAATACGGTGAATTCGGGCATGGGGCAGACAGCGCCCAGTAACGCGGCGTCTGGTAGTACATCCCCGACCATCCCGGTATAGTCTCCCTCGGCCTCTATAATCACAGCCTCCGTCCCCAGCATTGAAACCCGGGGAAGCGCGGCGACCTCTTCTTCGGATAACCCGCTTTGGCTAAACTGGTTCAACCAACGGTTCAGGTTGGCAACGAGTCCCCCGCCATCTCCATGCAAAACGGCAACATAGCATTCCGCAGCCGAATCATCGCCAAAGACGAAGGTCACTTCGCGCATAGGCCGTTCGGGTGCTTGTACCCATCCCTGCGGCGCGGACCAGGCCAAGACGGACTGACGAGAAGGCGATGTACCCTGCTGTTGCGGTACGACAGGCTCCGCTTCTTGAGCAGGAGCGACATCAGGACCCCCCGGCACAGGGTCGTGATCGTGATGATGGTGATGATCATGGTCATGGGGTATAAATCCCAATCGTTCTGCGGTACTCATTTCAGGATCTACGCCGATCACAGGCGCATCAAGCTCCCGGTAGTCCGAAATAACGCGCGTCTGGTCGGCAGAATCCTCACAGGCAACCAGCGCCATGGCCATCATGACCGGCCAAACCGTAAAAATTCGTTTTCTCATAAACGTTCCTCGTCGATTAACTAAGCAACCAGAATCGGGATTACACATGGGCAACCGATTCGATTCAGACTCGCTACTAGTTACGCATCCATTGCGTCAATATCAGGACAATCAATACGCAAGCCCTCGGAATCAACCAGATGAACCGGAGCGTAGCCTACCGAATTACAGCTCCCATGTCAATCCCCGATATCCGATCTTCTATATCCGAATTCTAACGTTTATTTCGCCGCAATAGCCGCTCGATGGTAGAATGTCGGTCCGGGCCAATACTGCAATTCCAATCAACAGGGTCAAGCTGGGGAGAATCATTATGTCAGTTACCTCACGAGAACGAGTGGAGGCAGCCCTCAATCACATCGAGCCGGACCGGGTACCGCTCGATTTGGGCGGAAGCGCTGTCACGGGCATGCATGTGAGTTCGGTCTATGCCTTGCGGCAAGCATGGGGATTGGATACCCCCGGCACGCCGGTTAAGGTGGTCGAACCCTATCAGATGCTGGGAGAGATTGCGCCTGATCTTATGGATGCGCTGGGCGTAGATATTATCGGACTGGGCGGACCGACCAACCTATTTGGATTCAGGAACGAGGGATGGAAAGAATGGGAGCTTTTTGACGGCACGCCGGTGCTCGTTGCTGAATGTTTCAACACGGAGCCCGAACCAAACGGCGATATACTGATGTATCCCGAGGGAGACCAATCGGCTCCCCCAAGCGGCCGCATGCCCCATGGCGGTTTCTATTTCGACACCATCATCCGCCAGGAACCCATTGACGAGGCGAAGCTCCGTGTCGAGGACAATCTCGAGGAGTTCGAGCCGGTTTCCGACGAGGTGCTCGCCCATCTACGCGACGAGAGCGCCCGGCTCCATGCAACGGGTAAGGCCATCCTGGCCAGCTTTGGCGGCACAGCCTTTGGCGACATCGCCATGGTTCCGGCTCCATGGATGAAGCACCCGAAAGGAATCCGCGACATCGCGGAATGGTATACAAGCGCATTGACCCGACGAGACTTCGTCTACGAAGTGTTTGATCGCCAGTGCGCAATCGCCCTCGATAACTGGAAAAAGATCCACGAAGCCGTGGGGGACCGGGTTACGGCAGTCTTCGTTACAGGTACCGATTTTGGCACGCAACACGGTCCATTCATTGCGCCAGAGGTCTATCGGGATCTCTACAAACCCTTTCACAGCCGCGTCAATGAATGGATGCACGCCAACACATCGTGGAAATCCTTTATCCACTCCTGCGGATCCGTTTAAGCCTTTTTGGATGACTTTGTCGAAGCCGGTTTTGATATCTTGAACCCCGTTCAGTGTTCCGCCGCGTGCATGGAGCCTGCTGATCTGAAGAAGCGCTACGGGGAGCATTTTACATTCTGGGGCGGGGGCATCGACACACAGATGACGCTACCCTTTGGTACGCCGGAGGAGGTCCGGAATCAAGTCCGCGACCGTATCCGCATCTTTGGCCAAGGGGGCGGCCTGGTCTTTAATAGCATCCACAACGTCCAGGCTCGCGTTCCTGCGGAAAACCTGGTCGCGCTCTACGAAGCCGTACGCGATTACGGAACCTATCCACTCGGATAGCATCTTGCCTTTCGAATGCCCGGCGCAGCGGTCTGCGCCGGGTTTCCAATAGCCTACCATGCACGTTTCATCGTTTGAATTGAGGCAAACTTAACTCGAGGCAACACAAATGGCCGACCCGAAGGCCGGCCATCCCGCGTGGTTTGTATTATTGGGTTACCGATATTGATGGGGTCCGAAATCGGCTCGGTAATACGGCACTATGGCCCGGCCGGGCTCCGACACCTTGTCGAACCTTTTCCGATCGGCATCGGCGATCTGGACATCCACCGCTCCAAGATTGTCCTCGAGTTGAGCCATGCTCTTGGGGCCGATGATTGGACTCGTGACACCAGGTTGCTGAACACACCATGCCAATGCGACCTGCGTGGCGCTGCATTCCTTTTTCTTGGCAATGGACTCGACGGTTTCGGCCACCTTAAAAGAGGCGGACTGGAAATGGAGGTCGCCTGATTTGGCCCACCGCGCCTCCTGGGGTCGGTCCTCGCCGCGCTTGTATTTTCCTGTGAGGAATCCACCAGCCAGCGGCGACCATGGGATAATACCGATGCCGTAGGTCTGCGCCATGGGAATCAACTCGCGCTCAACGCGGCGGTCCAGCAGGTGATAGGGCGGTTGTTCACAGATAAACCGATTGAGGCCAAGCTCCTTGGAAATCCAAAGCGACTCGAGTACTTGCCAAGCGGCAAACGTACTGGTACCGATGTACCGGACCTTTCCGGCGCGGATGAGATCGTCCAATGCCTGCAAGGTTTCATCGATAGGAACCGTGGATGAAGGACGGTGGATCTGATAGAGATCGATATGGTCCGTTTGGAGGCGTCGCAGCGATGCATGGCATTGCTCGATAATGTGGCGGCGACTGTTTCCCGCGGCATTCGGATCATCATCGTCCATGCGACCGTGCACTTTTGTGGCAAGAACGATTTGATCCCGTTTGCCGTTTCGCTTCAGCGCATTGCCTACAACCTCTTCGCTACGCCCTCGGCTGTACACGTTGGCGGTGTCCAAAAAATTGATGCCCGCATCAATGGCGCGGTCAACAATTCGGCAAGACTCCTCCTCCTCGGTAGCCCCGCCAAAATTCATGCATCCCAGACAAAGCTCACTGACCTGAACGCCTGTTCTCCCAAGATTTCGATACTGCATAATGGTACTCCTCTTTTTCCTTTTGTGCCCCACTTTGGTCAATGAGGGGAAACGGGCGATGGAGACCACTTATTCCAACAGGTTTCGCTTGGCTCCCCAACTGACAACCACCAGGATGAGTCCAACCACCGTCGCCATAAGCATTATGGGATGAGCTGTGGGGAGGCCGTCGGGAGCCAGCACCTCGATGGTACGCGTCCGTTCCGTAGCCGGAGTTCCGGCTAGATCCATCACATTGTACGTCACGGTATAGATGCCTGGGATGGCTGGGTTGACCGGATTGGTTATCTGAATTCGGTTGGTCAGGTCGCCATCCGAAGCGCTCCACGCGGTTGCTCCCGGATCCGCATAGGGCATGTCCCGTTCGAGCGCCATATACTCGTCGCCTCGTAAGGTGATTACTGGTGGATCATCCGAGACAACTCGAACTACCCGGAACGCTTCCGCCTGATTGCCCGAGGAGTCACTCACCCGATATTGAAGCAAGTAAGCGCCGATGGACGCAGTGTCAACATCTCCCTCGATACGAATGAAATCGGAGAGATCGCCCTCGAAGCTGTCCAGCGCCACAGCCCCTGGGTCGGCAAAAGCGCTTCCCACTTGTACGCTGACCCGTCTGCTCCCGTTTAACACAAGCTCCGGCGGAACGGTATCGGCAACGATTACCGTACGGGTTGCTTCGGTCGTTTGGCCCAGGGAATCGATTACCGTATAACGGACAACATAGGTTCCCAAAACATTGGTATCAACGGGGCTCTCGACCATGATGGATTCAGTCAAGCTGCCATCATAGGCGCTATAGGCCGCCGCACCCGGATCGACGAACTCGGTTCCGGCCTCAACATCAAGCGGATTAGCGCCCCGAAGCGCAATATCGGGAGGATCGACATCGTAATAGGTACGGACAAATGGCGCTGCCGCGAAATTGCGTTCTCCCCGTCGATCCCGTGCTATGCCGGCGGGTATCTCGGCACGGACAACTCCCGCTTCTCGGGCAACAAGGTCAAAGTGATACGTCGTTCCGGACCCGGTGAATGCTTCAACATCGGCATTCGTCGTGACAATATCGGAGGCGGAAAAGTCTGTTACCGGATGGCTGAATGCTACCGTAACGGGGATACGTGAATGGGGGGTTTCGGCAGGCGTCGCACTCGTCATGGTCACGGAAGGAGGGCCGGGTATTACGATGATCAGGGCATCGCGGCCTCCCTCGGCGGTCAACGTCAGTTGGTCATGCTCCGTAGCAATTTCGGCCGCTCCCCGCATATAGCCGCCCCAAACCACGGTACCATCATGATGGGCCGCAATGGTCTGCGCTTCTTGTTGCAGTGCGCCTCCGAGATGACCTGCCCATCGAAAAGTACCATCGTGATCAAACCGCCCCAGAAAGGCATCGGTCTGATCGATAGGCTCCAAAGGCTCCCCGCTGGGGTCGGCCTGTATGGGCAACATAAATGTTCCTGATACGTAGACGTTATCCTGTCCATCGGTTTCAACAGCAAGCCCTTCGTTGTGTCCTGCTCCGGACAGTATTCGCGCCTGGACCACTTCTCCGCTCGGGTACAGTTCGACGGAAAAGACATCCGATAGCCCGGCTGACTCGGTTGTTTCGTGGCCTATCTCAAGGGTCTGATCAAAGCTGCCCGCAGCCACGACATGGTTAGACCAGGTTGATGCAACAGAGGCGATCGTCGCGTTGCCTGGGCTTGGAAATGCCTGCAGCCATCGTACAGTTCCATCTGCCGCCAAAGCCGCGACAAATGCGTCCGAGTGATCCGCAGGACCGGCGGTACTCCCTCCTGCTGTCATACCCCCCTGAAACTGCCCGGCAACATACACAGTACCATTGGGAGCAACCGCAATAGCGCGACAATGAACCGAATCTTCCCCCTGTAATGGTACTGCCCATTGAAAGGCCCCTTCGGCATCAAGGCGAATCACGAATCCATCGCTACCCCCATTCGATTCGATGGTGTACGAGTCCGGACCGGGATCGGCATTGATCTCGCCAGTAAAATGTCCGGTTAGATAAACCGCATCATCGGGTCCGACCGCGACGCCGGTAATATGATCGGCCCCTGTTCCGCCAAAACGAAAAACTCGTTCCATATCACCATTTGGACTCAGCCGAATAAGGAAGCCATCTGCCCCGCCCCGGGAGACGATTTCGTGCTCTTCACTGAAGACGGTGATCCCCTCGAAGCTTCCCCCCACATAGATTCGGTCACGATGATCGGTTGCAATACTTCGTGAAATGACGCGCCGATCCGTCCTACTGCCAAAGGTATACACCCAAGCCAGGTCGCCGCGTTGGGAAAACCTAGCAACGACGCTATCGAGTTCCCCGAGGGCATCCCATTCCGTATCGCCCCAACGAATGGAGCCCGTAAAGGTTCCAGCGGCAACGATGCTTCCATTGTCCATGAACTCAAGCGAATAAAACTCACTCTGTTTCGGACCGCCCATCGTCCAGGCATGAAGCAAAGGCTTATCATCACCAGTGGCGCCGCTACCTAATGCTATCAACAAGATGGCTGCCATCATTGAAACGACATTACGCATATGCCCCCCCTTAATCACGCAATACCCCCAAGTTATTTTGTAGCCAAATGTAACGATATCAAATTGGAATGTCAAAGAAATTCGCCCATAGAACAATGTAATAATAAAGCCACATATCTGTTATCAGGAAACGTATCGATACGATTGGACCACATGGCATGATAGAATGATGATTCGTTGAAACAGGGTTGAAGCATTACCCCAACAGAGGAGATCAAACCTATGCATTCCCGGATAGACATACGACAAGCCAGGCAAATCAGAGGATACGCCGCACTAATGCTCTTAAGCATCGTAGTGATCGTTATTCCGGCTGAAGCCCAGATCGAGATCGACTCAATCGAAGAACTCCAGCGTATCGGGTCCGATTCGGACTACCCATCGGACGGGCATTATATGCTCACCACCAATATCGACGCATCGGGTACGGAGTTCTGGAACGACGGCGCTGGTTTTGAACCCATCGGAAGGTATGGGCTGGAGGATCGGGACGTCGATTATGCGCCTTTCACGGGCCTATTTGATGGCCGGGGATTCATGATAAGCGGATTAGTCATCAATCGTCCCGACGAAAGCGAAGTCGGTCTGTTCGGCGCCACCGATGAAAGAGCCCGGATCGAAAACCTTCTCGTCGAGGACAGCCTAATCGTCGGCGGCGACTTCACCGGTGGATTGGTCGGAGTTCATGCATACAGCGCAATTTCACATTGCTCCTTCTCGGGGGATGTCTTCGGTAACACCATCGCCGGGGGCTTGGTCGGCATCAACGCCGGTTCCATCACGGCATGCTATACCATGGGGGCAGTTGAGGGAGTTCAATTTATCGGCGGG
>PWNM01000452.1 GCA_003557825.1 Candidatus Hydrogenedentota bacterium
TAAGCAAAAATATATTATATGCATGACAAAATGTCGGGCCGAACTATACGATGCCCTTGGTTTTGCGTTAGAAGTTTTTTAATTAAATAAAAATATTAACCGCTAAGTTAAAATATAAATAAATATAGAATATGGCCATATTATAATATTTAAATATAAAAATATATATTTATTGATATTAAAGCAATTAAAACAATATTATTTGGGCAAAATGGATTAAATTTTTATATTGATAAGGTATACTAGATGATACTTTGTTGTAAGCTATTCCTTTGATTATATAACAGCGGAGGGTTCTTTTATGCATTGGAAGATTTTCCCGAGATGGATATATTATGGCCGTATGTGGCCCGTTTTATGCGTTAGCACTCTAGCCATTCTCGCCTGCACTGCGGAGCCGGATGCCGAAGAGAGGGCATTGGATTCCAACACAGACCTCGATGCGGAATCGTGGGCAGAGGCGTTGGCCGCAGTTGAGACAGCAGACAGGTTTGAGGAACGAATTCGGACGCATCTGCATTTTAGCATATGGGGCATGGGCTGGCCTCGTGACGCCGTTATCCCTTGGGAACAACATTTCTGGGTTACTGATATTCATATCGAAGGGGATGAGGTGGTGCTGGAATGCATGGTTATTCCAGATGCATTTCCTTACCTTTCCGAATCAACTGAGCGTCGCATCATGGAGAACATGCCGGATCTGTTGGAGGAGGCCGGTTGGGATTGGTCTGTCGCGGAAGAATCCGAGGACAGCATCCGTTATGTGGCCGAAAAAGAAAGCGATCGCCGTCTCACGATTGAGCTCTCCCGGCGCATGGAGGGGCACTGGCACTATTCAGCCCGACTCAGGGACGCTTCCGTTGCGCACACCATCGATATCGCATCGTTGAAGATGCCCAGTCCTGGCATTCAGTCCCTTTCATTGTCTCCCGACGGCGATCTTGTGGGGGCGCTGGCATTGGCGCGAACGGAGCCTTCCCCTGAAAACCCGGTGGGGGAACGGCCGAAACCGCCCATTGAGGAGGTCGCGGTTTTTGTATGGAGCGCTGAGACTGAGAACGCCCAGATCGTCTGGCGGGGCGAAGGCGACTACATAACCATGAACCTGATGCCGGGCAGTACGCCCGATTTTGCCCTGTGGGACGTTCGTAGGGGCATCGTTCATCCGGAGACGGGAGAACCCGTTGACATGGAGTTTACATCGTTTTGGTACGACGGCGCGGAAGTCCGAGAAGACCCCTGGCGTTCGACGTATCCTGCTAGAATGCATCGGGCCTGGCCGGAGCGGGGCACCTATTTTCTTACCCGCCGCGAACGCCCCCGCATTCTTTACGAGGTGGATCCCGCAACGGATGCCATACTGAACCAATTTGATTTGGACACGCTACCGCATGCGTTTTCCATGATTGAGCAGTTCTATTTTGAGGAAGGATCGGACGATTTCGGCCCCTTAGTGTGGTTATATTCCCGATACATCCCCGACTTGATGCCTCATCCTACCGGCAATACGGGGCCATCATTCCTAGAACAGCATGGAAGGGGATGGATCGTAGCGCTGTCGTGGGAAACAGGCGAGGTCCAAGTCCTCGACACGAAGGAACTGATCCATGATAGCAGCGTCTGGAATATGGCGCCCCCTCCAGGGGAACCAGGAGTGCTGATGATTGCGTCGCCCTTTGGTGGGCGGACCGGGCCTGAGCTGAGTCTGTTTGCGGCTACGCCGCTCTTCTGTTATTGGGACATCGAGGAGGACAGCATCGCGATGGAACCCGGACGGTCAATTATGCTGACTTCCCGAAGCTCGTCTAATAGCAGCATTTCCGACAGCGTCGCGTGGATATCCTCAGAGGGGGTTCTTTCCGTTTATCAGTTGGCCGAGGACAAATGCCACGTCATGGGTTTGCCCCTTGATGACTATGGCAGGAACCAAGTCCTCCTAGAGGATATCGTCACGACGAGGGCCACGTCCACCGTTTCGTGCCCATCGACAGGCGCCATCGTAACCTGGAAGGGGTTCACTTTCGATCGTTACATGCCACGTCGTCCTGATGAGTGGGCGAGCCATGAGAAGATCGGCGAATGGACTTTGGACATAGATGATGCCGGCGAGATGCGTGTTGACCATCCATGATGTTCCTCTCTGTTCGAGCTGACGTCGACGACCCCGGGCGTATATCCGGGACGGGTGGATGACCAGGCGGATTTAAGAAGCATTCCTCACCACAGAGGGCATGGAGGAGTGCGAGGCCTAATCCGGTTGTGGTTAGCTCTTCGCGTCCTTCGCGGCTTCGCGTGAGGTCCGCTGCTATCGGTGCGCTGGGTTCCCTTCCGCCGCTACCCTTTCGCGGTCAGCCGCTCGACGATCATGCGGGCTCCGCCGAGGACCACGGCGTCGTCGCCGAGTTTGGCGGGGACGATCTTCACATCCTTTCGGAGGAACGGCATGGCATGTTCTTTGACGGCCCGCTTGACCTCTTCGAGGTAGAGCTTCTCCATGGCCTCGACGAGACCGCCGCCCAGCACCACGGCTTCGGGACTGAGGATGTTGATAAGGTTGGACACGGCGATGCCGACGTAGAACGCGGCCTTGCGCACGACGCCTTCGACCATGGGCTCGCCCGCTTCGATGGCCTTGGAGATGACGCCGCTCCGAATCTTTGCGATATCGGAACCGCATTTCTCGGCGATAAAGGGGGCATCTTCCCGGGCGGCCAGGGCGGCGAGTTCTTTGGCGATGGCGATGCGCGAGGCCAGGGCTTCGAGACAGCCCCGTTTGCCGCAGCCGCAATAAGGCCCGTCGACTTCGATGGTCATATGGCCGATTTCACCGGCCGCGCCCGAGAAGCCGTGGAGCAGTTTGCCGTTGATGATGATGCCGCCGCCGATGCCCGTTCCGGGAAAGACGCCGACCACATCCTGGCAGGAGTTGATCTCGCCAAAGGACCATTCGCCGTAGGTGCCCACGTTCACATCGTTGTCTACCACCACGGACGTCTTGAAGTGTTTGGACAGGACATCGGCGAGGGGGAAATTTTTCCAACCGAGGTTGGGGGTATCGATGATGACGCCGGTTTCGGGATCCAGCGGTCCGGGCGAGCCGACGCCGATGCCGCGAATGGACGGTCCGCCGGCTTCTTCGAGGGCGGTCTGAACAATACGGATGATCCGGTCCTCGGCCGACTCGTCTTTTTTGGCGTTCTTGGCCTTTTTCCGGCAGCTTCCCACGGGCTTGTACTGATGGTCAAAGACCGTGGCCATGATTTTCGTGCCGCCGATGTCGATGCCGACGACGTGATCCCCTTTTGCGAATTCCTTGCCCATGGACGTTTTTCTCCTACGCGGTTGGCGGTTGATGGGAGCAGCATACCACGATTACCCGTGCGAGGGGAAACGGCCCGGCGTGCCTAAAACGATTCGTCTTCGAGAATGCGGATGCCCCGTACTTGGGTCAGCTTGAACGAACGGGACCCCTCGTGGTGATGGCAATAGCCGTTGAGGGTGGGCGCCGGACCGACCAGGTCGAGGCTGACGGGGTTGACGCGCCGCACCGTCGGCTGGGGGCTCCATGTCGACTGATAGGCAATCAACAGGGGCCGCCGTTTTCGGATGGCCTCCTCGATGATCTCCCGAGTGATCCGGGGCGAATAGGAAGGCAGGCTTTCGCCGTCGCCATTGCCATTGCCGTTGGCCTGAGCGGTCTTGCTCGCGTGGGTCCGGCGCGTTTTGGTTGTTTTGGTTCGAGCCGCCGGCCGGGCTTCCGGCTCGTTTCCATGGGCTTCGTGTTCCTCAAGGGAACAGCCGTTCAGGTCGGCTTCGCTATCGCTCCACCCGCCCTTGGCAGCGGTAACGGGGATACCGTATTCACGCATCCGTTTCTTGAAGGCCGCCAGCTTGCCCTGCCGTAAAATCAGTGTATACCGGCCCAGGCGTCCTTCGACGCAATCCTCGGCCCCGGGCATTTCGAGCGCGGCCTGGCATACCTCGACATCGCTGAACCGTACGAGCGGGGCCGTCCGCGTATGGGCGGCGGCTCCGTCTCCGCACCAGGCGCGCAACGCGGCCCGGTACCGTGCGGCAAGCGGTTCTTTGGTCAGCGTCTCGAGTTCGGTGAGGAGAACAGACCAGTCGCCGTCCTGTTGGATGGTCTTGGGATTCAGTCGCAGTAGCCAATCGCCGTTGGAGTGGCGCACGACCTCGCCATAGGCCTCGAGTTTCGGCCACAGCAACAGGTCTGTCTGTTGCCAGGGCGCCCGCAGCCGCAAGCCCTCTTCCTGTTCGAGGCATTTCGTGTCGTGGCCGTTGTACGCGATCACCGTGTCCAGGGACTGGCGTACCTCCGCCTCGCCTTCGCACAACAGGAACCGGTCGCCGATGCGGCGCGCGCCGGGCAGGTTCGCCGCATAGGCCCGGGCCTGATCGGCATCGACGCATTCCACAAGCCGACAGTTGCGACGTATGGTAATCGCTGCCGTCTTGCGGGCCCACGTGGCGAATTGATCAGCCACGTTGGCGGGTAAGGGGTGATTTGAATGGCGCCGCAACAACTCGGCCAGCTCATCCACGCGCGAACCGGAACGTATGCCCCGATAGACGCTCTCCTGGTTCAATCGATAGGTCGCCACAACGCCGCCGCGAACCCGTTCGCAGAAGGTATCCAGTTTGCGCCGCAGATCAGGCGAACACCGTTCGAGATACGCGATAATCTCGAAATCGGGCTGGACGACCAAGGCATCGCGCTGGGCTTCGGTCGCCGCTTCGGGAGCCGCCCCAACGCCGAGGACATAGCGGCCTGTGGGGGTAATTCGGAATATCCGCCCTTCATCGGCCAACTCGGTAATGCCCTGCTTGGCCATAAACTTGGTCAGGAGCCAGGTCACGAATCGATGCTCGTGAGCTCCCCACGATCGGTCTTTCCACCGGGGACTGTTCTGGCCGTTTTCCTCAATGGCGCGCCAAAGTTCGTCCAGCAGCAGAACATTGCGGTCGACCCGGCGAATGGTGGCGATGAATCCGTCTACGGCATACCAGGTGTCGGGGGCAAGCTCGCGAAGCAATGCCGCCACAAGGGCTCGGTGATAGGTGCGCCGCAACGAACCATGGGGCAGATGGTCATCGATCTGGGTCGAGAGTTGTGGGAAGAACGCTTCGAGATCGGCGAGTTCCTCGGAATGGAGAAAGGCCGTGAACAGCCGCTCGATACGCTCGGCCCGGGAGCCTTCGACCCAACACTCCGCCTCGCCGGTGGTCATCAACCGACCGTTCTTTTCATCGAGGCACCCGAGTTCGCGTCCTAACATAAAGGCCATGCGGATGGTTTCGGCCGAAACGCCCGCCTCGCGGGCCGCATCCTGAATGCGGGCCAAGTCAGTCCGGTGGATTCCCCCGGCTGCAATCACCCGGGGCACATGAAGCTCGACCAGCCGGAAAACCTCGAGCATGGCGGTGGTAGCCCCTTCCGGATCGACGGCCACATCGGCCTTGGCAGGACCGTCGACCGGTTCGGGCGC
This sequence comes from Candidatus Hydrogenedentota bacterium, assembly GCA_003557825.1. Taxonomy (GTDB): domain Bacteria; phylum Hydrogenedentota; class Hydrogenedentia; order Hydrogenedentales; family SLHB01; genus PWNM01. The sequence goes on from PWNM01000452.1 coordinate 5,508, forward strand.
AATGCCCAACGGAGGGGCGGGCGGCAATTGCTCGGCGGCGGCTTCGATGACAAACAGCTCGGGTGGGATATGGGCTTGCAGATGATCGGGCGCGAGATGGGCAAAGGAAAAGGCTCCGGCCCCCCCTTGGGGCCGAACGAGGACCAGCCCGAGTCGGGCGGTGGCATCGAGGGCCTGGTTGACTTCGTCGGGTCCGATCAAGCCGCGCACTTGGAGGATGTCATCGGCCAGAGTGGACTCCCGCCCCACGAGTAGATGAAGCAGTCGCAGGGCCGGTGGCGTTAGGGCGTTAACCCCGTCGCGGACCAGCAACGTATCGTGGAGCACCCGTTCGAGGGCACGGATACGGCTGGCCTTGGTTCCCGCTGCCAACCCCCAGGCATCGCACATGAGTCGCAGGGTCTCGTCGGTATAGCCTTGCAAGCATTCTTTGACAGTAAATGGATCGCTCACGGCTCCGTCCGTGAATGGTCGCCCGAGGGAGCATCGGTCACGCGGGGCATGTGGCCCAGGGCCTGCAACCGCTTAACAATATCCGAAATACCTTCGGGGCGTACCGCTACGCAGTGTTGCGAGAGTCGCTCGCCCAGATGGACCGCCAACGACGCATCGCTCTCGATTTCCGTTAACATGAGCGGTTCGTCGACCTCGATCAACGCCACCCCCTCATGCAATTTGGGTCTGTTCATGATTTCCCGTTCCCCAGTTACGGGTTTAGACACAAGACCATAGTCTAGCAGAATCGGTGTACCGTAGGAAACTTCGTCTCCCGAATGCTCCCTCCTTTGGCGGATGCAAGGCGTTCATATGCCCTATATCCCGCATATCTCAAATCTAATTACATTATACCCGATATTGATCCTGGTTATTCCTGGGGTATACTAAAGGCGCATCCACCAGTTGACTCCGAGGGCGAAAGGCCGTAGAGTGACTTGTCATGGATGAACATACCCCAATGGACTCGCTCGACATCCTGCTCGAACGCGTACGGGCCTGTCGCATCTGCGCCGATGAACTGCCCTTGGGGCCCCGGCCGGTGCTCCGGGCATCGGCCACCGCCCGAATCCTGATTGTCGGGCAAGCGCCGGGAACGCGGGTTCATGAAACGGGGATTCCCTGGAACGACCCTAGCGGCGATCGGCTACGTGCCTGGATGGGGGTGGGCCGGGAGCAGTTCTACGACGAATCCCGCATCGCCATTATCCCGGCCGGCTTTTGCTATCCCGGTCGCAACGCCCGGGGCGGTGATCTTCCGCCCCGTCCCGAATGCGCCGCCACGTGGCACCGCCCCCTGAGGACGCAGTTAAAAGCGGTTGAATTCCTCCTGTTGGCGGGCCAATATGCCCAGCAGATTTACCTGCCCGATGGGCGAAAACGCTCGCTTACCGAGCGGGTAGGGGCCTGGCGCGATTACTGGCCCGCAATGCTCCCCGTGCCCCATCCATCGTTCCGCAACAACCGCTGGCTGAAGCAGCATCCGTGGTTCGAAACCGAGGTCGTACCGGTGTTGCAAAACCGGGTCTGGGAACTGCTGCGATGATGGACTCCTAACCTATTGCCGCCCAACATGTTAGGATCAAGCGATCTGCGGAGTCGAATACCGCCGAATTTGATTGGGAATATTCGGTTTTCGGGAGTTGCGAAATCGGCCGTTTCCGTGTATAGTGTTGTTGTGCAAAGTCCTCTCGATTCCGAAGCGGCTCACGGAGAGCTGGCGGGATGTATCGGATGAGGCGGAAAGGAGGTGGTCCATCGATGGTAAGTCCGGGTACACCCGGCGCCAGTAGCGCTAGTAGGGCCTGCTGGGCCGCAGCTCAATACCAGAAGATGGATCTGTCACATCAGTATATGATAGATCATTGGAGGAGTTGCTTGGTCTAGCAGGCAACGTACAACGATTACTGGTCAATAGAGCCTGAGATGCCCGGCCCTCTGCGGCCGGGCATCTCATTTCACGATTCACCCCTATGCATATCGGTCCCCTACATATCCGCTCAAAGGCCCTCGCATTGGCGCCCATGGATGCCGTGTCGGATTCCCCTTTTCGGCAGATCTGCCAATCCCTCGGAGCCGATCTGTTGTATACCGAA
>PWNM01000448.1 GCA_003557825.1 Candidatus Hydrogenedentota bacterium
GCGACACATGCCATTTGTTTGCCAAGTGCATGTTTCTAAGGCATAACGAGATTATACGAGAGTTGCTATTGCTTATCGATGGCGCTGACGGCCAATCGGCCCCGAAACGAATCGGTTAGGCTCGGTGTCGCAGCAGGGAGGTAATAACCATGGATATGCCCGAGGGTACCGGACAAGACAACCAAGATTGGCATGATGATGAATATCAGGTTCCGTGCCCCGCTTGCGGTGCGTCTGTCGCGTTCAAGCGCACAGATAAAGTACAGGTGTGTGGTACCTGTGGGAAAAGCGTCGTTAATCCTGGACCACAAGCGGATAGATAAATCGGCCCGCTAGACTAGCCAAGGGCCACCCTATTGGAAACCGAAGGATATCTTCGCCATTGCTAATAATGAATGTGGCGTTTCTATTGGTTTTGAGATAGTGCCCCCTTCGGCGGTACCAAGTGTACGGCACAGACATTTGCAATCCGCCGATAGTTCGGGATTGTGCCCAATGGTCAGGGCGGCTGAATGCCTGGGGAGGTAACTGCTGTGGTGCGCGAGAAGCTTATTGCTGCCATGGAGCGCGTGTTTCAAGGAGAGAAGCACTATATCGAACACACGGCCGCGGTGCTTGATTTCGCCCAGCAAATTCATCATGTCGAGGGCGGAGATCCCGTCATCATAGAAGCGGCGGCGATTCTCCATGATATCGGCATTCCGGCAGCGATTGAAAAACATGGCTCCGCCGCCGGCCCTTATCAAGAACTGGAAGGACCGCCCATCGCTCGGTCCATTCTCGAAGATGCAGCCGTTCCGCCCTCGGTCATCGAGACCGTCTGCGCCATCATCGGCGCACACCATTCAGGCGATCTCGATACCCGCGAATTCCGCGTAGTGTGGGATGCCGATTGGCTCGTCAATTTCCCCGACATCCACGGCACCGCATCTCGCCAAGCCCAGGCCGAGGCCATCAGCGCTACCTTCCGGACCGATGCGGGAAAAACGCTGGCCCACCGGCTGTTTCTTGAGGCGGCATAAAGGCAACGCTCATGCCGCCATCTGCATGATGGTTCTATTCGCACGGCGACGAATCGAAGACAAGCTTCCCTGGAGGCCTGCCCATAAGCTCCTCGAACGTGCGGATCACCTCTTCGGTTGTGACGCCGTCCGCCAACGCTGATATGTAGCGATGCCTCGGTTCATCGGGCGTCTCACGCCATTCATGCGTACCATTGGGGAAAATGTGGTTATGCCCCTCGGTGACAAGATCCCAATATGGATGGTCGGCTCCTCGAACGGCCACCAGGACCGCAATCTGATCGGCACTGTGTCGGTTTTGGCACTCGCCCCCAAAATACAGTTCATAGGCGCGGCGCACCGGATTGTTCTGCGGGGTCTCACAAAGAACCTCGCCGGTTGCCAACGACCAGGCAAAATCGCCGCCTCCGGTAAACGTTATCTGGGTCGGCCAACGGGTTACCGCTTCGACCGTCGCTTTCGGGTCGGGCTTGAAATTGCCCCATACCCCCGGGTCACGATCGGCGGGATACCGGCTGCCCATACAGACCCATTCGCGCACCTTCTGGGCTACCAACTCTTCGCCTGCCAATGGGGAGTGCTCGCACGGTTCGGAATCAAGTAAATGCCGCATATTCGTAATATATCCCACGGTAACAATCACGACACTGTTGTCCGGCTGTTTGGCCAGCACCCGTCGATAGACTTCGACTGCGTCAGCGGCTTGGGTGTTGGACCAAAAAGGTGGATCAAACTCCTCGGCAAGCTGTCGCGCAAATCGAGAACCGCGGCGAGGGTGCGCCCCTTCGCCCAGCAACGGGCTCCCGATGGGCAAGTCTAAGCGTCCATACCACCCATTAATCGCCTGCGCAGCGCCAACGGACCATGGATACTGCGAGGAAACAAGCGTCGCCAAAATCTCCGCCTCACCAAGGTCGGCCAGCGCGTGTACCATCGCCAACGCTGCCGCGTCATCGCAATCGGTATCCATGTCCGTGTCAAAAATAAGCCGCACCGCATCATTGACGACAAAATCAATGGGAAAACCATCGGGAGCCCGATGGGCACTCTGCTGCACGACACGACCCTCCGCATTCAACACCATAATGTCCCCAACGGCAAACCCTGCATCTTCAAGCGCCAACTGTGCTTCTTTTTGAGACAAGCCATGGAGATCCGGCACAGTCTTGCCCCAAAATGGTGCGTCGATGGCTTTCCAGGAGCCTCGAACAATTTCACCATGATTATCAAGCCCGGAACTGTCGTGAGCAACGTTGCCTGACCCTTCGCCCAATTTCCAGTGGACCACAAGCCCGTCAGTCACATCCTGCGATTTTTTCCAAACATGGGTGATCTCCTCATCGGATAACGCGCGATCATAGAGCCGGATATCGCTCATGTAGCCATCATGAAACCGTCGCTCAGAACCGGGCTCCTCCTTGTGGGCTCCAACCACCAAAGGAGACTCATTGTTGTTTAAGGTTCCCTCAAGATGAGTTTCTTCGAGGACCCCTTCCCCGTTTACGTAGAACCGAGTCCTTCCATCGCCGCTACAAAATGTAAGGGCAAGGTGAACCCATTCGTAAAACGGCATTTCCCAAGTCGTGGTACGTCCTTCAAAATCCTCTTCAAGGCCCCGAAGGGATAGACGTACATCATTCCCTGAACGTTCGCGGCGAAGCATCCAGCTCGTGTCGCCTTTGCCGCCGAACTGGTGGAACGGCGAGGTCCACGAACGCACATAGACCCACGTGGCAAAAGTGAACGACTCGGTCAGGTCGATGCTGTCGTTATGGTCAAGCTGAACGTAGTCTCCATCGCCGCTGAACTCGAGAACATGGTAGGCATCTGCACGGGCATGGGCGCAGGGATTGCCAATGAAACCAATCAAAGCAAGTAGTCCACTCACCAAACGTATAGGCTTGGATTTCATTCTCATTCGTCGTTCTCCTTGGGCTGATGCATCATGAGCACGTTGATTTCGTCGGCGATAAGATTTGGATCGCGCCGCTCGATTTTGTGGCGATGCGTGCCGTCGGGATCGCGTTCCCACCTGTTGGTACCGCTTTCCGGGTCGATGACGATACGACCGGGTTCGGAAAAATCCCAGTAATCCGTCGCTGGGCGCTCATCCAATCCGCGGATGGCATAGAGCAGGGCGGACTGATCCCAGCTCCGATGGGGTTGAATGTTGTTAAACAGTTGGTACGATCGGCGAACCGGACTGTCTTCGGGTAGCTGATAGAGCGGTCCGCCTGTATAGATAAAACGGCCGATTTCCCAGCCGCTGAAAACAATATCCGTTGGCCAATTGCTGATGGCTTCATACGAGGCTTCATAGTCCCACACGATATTGGCCTCCCTGCCTTCCGGGAAATAGCCGCCCATACAGGCCCATATCCGCACCTTCTGCTCAATGAGCTCCGCCCCGGTCAGATCGCTGTGTTCGCAGGGTTCGCTGAACAACAAGTCCCGAACGTTGGTCTTGTACCCGATGGTTACCAGGACCACGCTACGGTCGGGTTGTTCGGACAGGATTTCACGAGAAAGGGCAACGGCGTCCGGCGCGTCGTCGGCGCTTTCCAGCTGTCCCGGAAATTCCTCGGCGATATGGTGGGCATAGAGCGAGTCTCGATCCACCCCTTCGCCTTTCAGCATGCCCAAGGGTAGATCCGGGCGTCCAAAGTACGTATTGATACGATCCGCTGTCAACGTTGCGTATGGATTTTTCGCCGATACCATAACCCCCAGAATCTCGGCTTCGCCGCGATCCGCCAGGGCGTGGAGCATGGCAAGGGCGCCCACATCATCAACATCCGATTCCATGTCGGTATCAAGAAGGATTGGCACTGGTTCATGCGGTTGTTCCGGCTTAAAACCGGCCATTACAGTCACCGAAGAGGCCGTCACATGGTCAAGGGAAAACTCTGTGTCATTGAGTGGAGCAATCGAACCGCAGGTAGATTGAATCGAGCGAAGGGTAAAACCCGGCTCCGGAGTGACCGAAAAAGTAATTGTATCGTGGGACCCCATGCTATCCGGCCCCGAGATGGACCCGCCAATAAACGGCTCTGTCAAATAGGCGATTCGATTGCCGGGCTTTTCCCACCATGCCACGTCGTCCACCTGCTCCCAAAAAGGTTCATCAACCTCGACCCACGAAGCTCCAATGATCGTCCCATGGTTCTCCCTGCCGGAACTATCCTGGGCGATTGCACCGGAGCCCTCGTCCAGTTTCCAGTGGACCACCAGGCCGTCGGTTACCTCGTGGGTTCGTTCCAGGACGTGGGTGATTTCCGTCTGAGACAGAGCACGGTTATACAGCCGGACATCGCTCATATACCCATCGTGAAATCGGCGTTCGCTGCCGGATTCCTCTTTATTGGCGCCGATCACAAAGGGATACGGGTTGCTATTGAGCGTGCCTTCGAGTCCGTCGAATTCGAGCAGGGCATGGCCATTCACATACAGGGCGGCAGTGCCTTCCGCGCTGTCGAACGTAGCCGCCAGATGAACCCATTGGTCCATGGCCATGTTCCACGCGGTAGTCGAGCCCGAAAAGGGATGCTCTAGCCCACGAAGAGATAGGCGCAGATCACCGCCCCCACGTTCGCGGCGAAGCATCCAGCTCGTGTCGCCTTTGCCGCCGAATTGATGGAACGGCGAGGTCCACGATCGCACATAGACCCATGCGGCAAAGGTGAACGCCTCGGTCAGGTCGATGCTGTCATTGTGATCGAGCCGGACATAGTCTCCATCGCCGCCGAACTCGAGCGCATACATGGAATCCCCATAGGTCGAGATAGCAGGACTCACGATAAGAAACAATGTCAAAACAGCCGTCATGCGCCATACCGGCATATGCGCTACATTCATTATACGCCCCCTGTTTGAGTGACAACCATATGCTATTGGGCCCCAAAGAGCCGCCTCCATCGCCCGAGTGTACCAAAGACCAATGGCCTTATGCATATGGTTTATACATGAAAACTACGAAAAGTTTCTGTCGTGAAAAATTATTGGAACGTCTCAGTGCGAATCCCTTAGCGCAGGTCGAGGGCGTAGACGCTGACGTCGTGGTAGCGGCCGTGGAGGAAGAGGGCTTCCCGTTGGGTTCCCGCCTTTTGAAAGCCCAAAGCGGTGAGTAAGGCATGGAGCGGCGCATCTCGGTCGGGAGCATGGGTGACGACGCGACGGAGCCCTTGTTGTTTGCCGGCTTCGCCAAGCACAAGTCGCAGGCCTTTGCGAATATCTTCCGCCTCGTAATGGGCCGGATCATGTAGATAAATCGCAGCCTGAGCGACGTCGGGCAGGCGGTCGGGCCCGATACGGAGCAATCCGATGGCCGTCCCGTCCCGTTTGGTGAGGATCATCTCCTGCTCCATGCCTTGCGGGTGAAGGGCGTCCATTTCCCGTTCATAGGTCGTGGCGAGGAGGATGCCGCCCGGTTGCAGAGCGAAGTAGCCCGCGTCGTTCCAGTTCTCCCATTTGACGAGCATGGGGCTGTCGGCTTCCTCGATGGGACGCATGGATACCGTCATGCTGAGGGCGGCCTTGGCCATGGTCAGCAGGGAGTACGAGGACTTTTGCCCCGCGCCCAGGTGCTGATACATGCGGGTGAAATTGACCCCCTCGGTTGAAAGCAGATTGAACGCGGCCACGGCGGCTTGCATCCAGGCGCGCTGCGCATCGCACCAAACCTCGGCGGGCGTACGGGGCGAACCGGTCAAGGCATGATGCACGGCCGCGCACCCCCCGCCGCAGAGGTGGCGCGCCCAGCACCGCATGCAGGCGGCCGTGGTTAGCGTGCCCACATCATCGAATTGGCGCACGGCGGGGCCATCCAACGAGCCTTCCGGAACCGAACCGACTCGAAACTCCGGCTGCCCCATGAAATAACGAGAGGGATACAGGCTGCCGTCGCTTTCGACAGCCAGTTCGTTCGTACCGGCCGGGTCGTAACGCCGCAACGGGGTTCCTTCGTATATCCGGTGGAACAGCGGCGCCACGGGATCGAGGCGGAAATAGCGCCCCTTGAGCAAGCTCTCGGCATAGTATACCGCCGATTGCCGCAAGGCGGGGAAGAATTCGGTGACCCCATCGGGATGATCCTTGTAGGCCCCGTCTAGGTCGAGTTCCATGACTTTCACGCCGGCTTGGTCCAGGGCAGGGACCACCCCCTCATAGGAAGGCGTTCCGGGACGGACGATTACCCGCCCTCCGACATCGGCATCGGCGGGATGCAAGGCCTTGACAATCCGCGGAAGGGCATCCAGGCCCGTTTTGAGCAAGGCATCGAGGTGCTTCGCCACATTGGCCGGATCGCGAAATTCCATGCGCACGGAAACCTGATGACCTTCGAGTCCAGCGGGAGGAGAGGTCAAGCGGACTCCGTCGATGCGCACGGCGGCAGTCAAGCGTTTTTCCGCCAGGGCCGCCATCTTGAGCGCTTCGGCGCATAACTCGGTGATGAGATCGGGATTGGCAACGGTTCCGTCCTCGAGAAACTCGAGAAGCAGATCCTGTTGTTTTTCCGACCGGCTGATGAGCAACGTCGCGGCATCGCGGCCCAGGCTGCGGGCGGTGTTCGAAGGGACCTGGGCTTGCCCCCGCCCGAACCAACTGCTTCGCGTGGGCTGCGGCTCGGCGGTATCACGCGGGAGGCGAACCGAAAGGCGCTTGAGACCTTTCTCCACCTCGAATTGCTTCATGTACTTTTCGGTATTTTGCAGCGCAAGGATGGACTTGGTGGCGCGCAACCATTCGAGCTCGCCGATGACCTCGTTAAGCTCCTTCACATCATGGCGGCCGCCCAACTCGTGGAAGATGCGGTTCATCGATGCTTCCGGGTAGTATTCGAGGACGTCCCACGAAATCTCGTCGCATTCAAAGCAGAAACACGACTCCGGATCGATGGCGTATCGCCGTCCCCCTTCTTCGAATCGATGTATGTATACCCGCTGCATCAATACGCCCCTAACGTGCCCTTATCCCGACTCCAGTTCTCCATATATTTGAAGCAGGCAATGCCGATAACCGACCAGATGACGCAACTAATGATCAGAAAGAAAAAGGACTGATGGGTAAACACCGACGCATAGACCGTTTCATAGACAGGAACCAAGAGCGCGTCGCCGGTCGAATCCAAAATGACCTCCCCTGCTTCGTCGACGGCCGGGACCATATCGGTAATGATTTTTTCGCCGTGTTCATCCAACACCGGCCTTTGTTGCCCGCCAATCAGTACGTATTTCAGACAAATGGCCGCATCTGTAATGGGCAGGGCATGGGCAAAAGAGCGGGCGGCCCAGTGCCATTCGGAGATCTGTTCGGTCGCAAAAATGGCCAGAGCCACCATGGCAAACCGGATGATCATGGCGACTTGACCCACTTGCTTGAGTACGAGCACCAGCCCTCCGACCATGAAGCCGAATCCCATGAGATTGATATAGGTAAGCCCAAGCAAAACAATGGTTTCGAACGGCGCGATGTAGAGACTGCCGCTCGCTACAGTGGCGGCCACCAGGATAAGCATAACGGCGGAGCTGAAAATATTGGTTA
>PWNM01000138.1 GCA_003557825.1 Candidatus Hydrogenedentota bacterium
GGTGCGGGGCGAGGACTGGGACTACGGCTCGCCCATGGTGCGCGAAGGGGATTTCCAGACATGGCCCGTGACGACCATTTCGTTTGATTCCGAGGTGATCGTGTACCGATTCGACGAGCTGCCATCGGCTGCCGGTTATCGCCTTCGCACGGTCTGCGCCTCGGAAAGCCATCGAACCATGGCGGTATCGGTCAATGGCCACGATTTGGGTGAAATCGCCGTTCCGCCGGGGCTCGCCATCGAGCAGGTTGCTCCCTTGCCCGAGGGGATCGCCGCCGACGGCGCGGTTACCATCGAGATTCGTTACGTGGCCGGGGCGAATGCGGTGGTTTCCGCGTTGGAGTTGTGGTCGGATCGCCCCGAGACCGACCCCAGTCGCCGCGAACGATTGCAGGCCCAATATGCCCGTACGAAGTGGACGCCCCCGCCTAGCGTGACGCCCGAGATGCGCACCCTCTATACCGAGGCACGATGGGCCGTGCGCGACCTGCTCTTATCGAATCCGGTTCTTGATTTCGAGGAACTGCTATTTGTGAAGCGTCAGTGGCCCCTGTACAACCACCAGTGTTCCCATCGAGTGGGGGAGGCCCAAACGCCCGGCGCGAACCTAAGCATCCTGACCGGTCTCAACGGCGACGGCGTGGTGCGGGACTTGTTGCCCGAAGACTACGCACAGGGCGGAATCGGGCGACCGGATCTATCCTATGACGGTCAACGCATCGTGTTTCCCTATGCCCAACCGCGAACGCCGCCTACCGAGTATGGCTATGGACGGTATGCGTACCGTGGCGGCGCCTGTCATATGTATGACATCTACGAGATCGGAGTCGATGGGACGGGCCTCCGGCGATTGACGCATAGCCTCGAATCGGAGGATACGGAACCGACCTATCTTCCCGATGGGCGGATTGTGTTCACCTCGTCGCGAGACGGGCAGTTGGTCCAATGCGGCGACTGGGCGCTCGTCTTCGGGTTACACGTCATGGAGGCCGACGGCAGCGATCAGCGGTCGATTACGGTCCCGCAAGATTCCGAATTCTATCCATCCCTGCTTGACGACGGCCGCATCCTGTATACCCGTTGGGATTACGTCATGAAGCCGTACAATGTGATCCAGCAGCTGTGGTCGGTCAACCCAGACGGAACCCATTCGCAACTGGCCTATGGGCACTGGTATGCCTTTTCGCGAGGCCCCATCGCCTTGTTCGAGGCCCGGCAAATTCCGGGTTCCTCCTGGGTAGCGGCTGTGGGCGCGGCCCATCACAATACCGGCGTGGGGCCGATCGTCCTGGCGGACCTCGACCAGAACCGGGGCGGGCCGTCGGGCATGGTCAACATCACGCCTCATGTGGGCTATCCCGAGACGCCGGGAATGGACGACGAACGTACGGACACCAGCGGTCCGGAAATTCGGTTGATCGGGGCAACGCAAAATGCCTCGGGTTGGTATGCCTCGCCCTGGCCGTTGTCGGAGCGCTTTTTTCTCGTGGCTTACAGCTTCGAACCCAACAATGCTGCGCCCCACGGCTACGGACTGTATCTGCTCGATACCTACGGTAACAAGGAATTGCTTCATCGGGGAGATGATTACTCGGTCTATGCGCCCATTCCCTTGCGTCCCCGTCCTCGACCGGCGACGGTGGCCTCGGTATTGCCGCCCGATGCCGCCCCCGATACGCCCGGTCGTCTGTATGTGGAGGACGTGTATCAAGGCCTCGAGGGCGTCCCCCGAGGCACGGTTCAATGGCTTCGCATCAACGAAACCTACCCCAAGATGCAGCATACCTGGCCCGCGCGAAGCGATGTCGGCGTCGGCAGCGGATGGGACATGCGGGGCGTGCTCGGCGTCGTTCCGGTGGAAGCGGATGGATCGGCCTATTTCGAAGCGCCGCCCAACCGCATGCTATTTTTCCAGGCACTTGACGGGGAGTTTCGCGAAGTGCGCCGCATGACGAACTACATGAACCTACAACCCGGTGAAGTGCGGGGGTGCGTCGGCTGCCATGAGTCGCCGCAAGAGGCCGCCGTGGTCAATCGGTTGTCGACGGCGCTCAGCCAACCGCCGCGACTCATTGATCCGCCGCCTTGGGGAGCCGGTCCCATGGAATTCGAGCGTGTGGTTCAGCCGGTGCTCGACCGGCATTGCATCGGGTGTCATGATGGCGGCATCGAGTCCGACCATGCCTTCGACCTACGGGGCCTAGAGCGGGTCGCCGCACCCCATGAAGGGGATGTGGACGAAGGCCCGCAGCATGTGGTGAGCGATTCGTTTTTGGCCCTGCTGCCCCATGTGGAATACCTGAAGATGGACGGGTATCGCGGGCGAAAGCTTCCCCCCGAGCCCTACGAAACAGGCTCAGCAGTCAGCCCGCTCATGGGCATGTTGCGGGAGGGCCACCACAACGTGCAGCTCTCCGAAGACGACTGGCGCACCCTCGCAGCCTGGATAGACAGCAACGCTCCCTATTATGGCAGGGACGATGCCATCGAGAACGTGGACGGCGAAGTCCCGCCCCACGTCATCGCCCAACATGAATAACGGAGCGCTACCACGGAATCACGACCACAGGAAAGCACATAACGAGACTTCCTTGAAGCCATAGCACTCCTCAGAAGATATCCCACGGGTGGTGGATCTTGGATTATCCTGCCGTGGCCATGGGCATTTCGTCGTAGGTTCGGCCTTCAAGTAGACGGCCCGTGCGAGCCTTGTTCATGCCTCCCCATTGCTTGAAAAAGAAGGGGACTCCGGCATCCAGACACTGATCACGGATGGCAGTCACCCATTCCTCTTTCATGGGTCGCGCTTTTGGGCCCGATTCCCCGCCTACAATAACCCAGTTGATGCCTGATAGATCCAAGTTAGGGAGTGGCCCTAATAGGGGTTCAAGAGACAAAAACTTTGTCTCGGCTCCGATTTGCCTTAGGGCATCTATACGTGACAGATAATCGCCATTCTCAACACTGACGCCCATCCATATGTTTGAGGTCCAGGAGAGAAAGGGGTTCCGGGTTACCAACCGCTCCGACCGTTTCGTTAATACCTGGAATCGATGCCAATGGGCGCGATGCATAACGTTGAAAACCTCGTCGATAAAGGCATCAGGTACATCATTGTGGAAAAGGTCACTCATCGAATTGACAAAGATAGTACGCGGACGCTTCCAGGACAGAGGCAACTGGAGCGCATTAGGGTGTGTCCGAAGATGAAATCCATCGGCATAGTTCGGTTGGCCCATAGCCTGCAATCGTTTGGCCATGCGTTCGGCATAGCAGTGTTTACATCCCGGGCTAATTTTGGTGCATCCCGTTAAAGGGTTCCAGGTAGCCTCGGTCCATTCGATGCCGGAGTTCGTTGACATTATGGCTTATCCTTGAGTATATGTTCGGCGATTTGAAGGGCGATCGCCCGGGCTTTTGGATTCGGATTGCTACATGCAAAGCATAGAAGATACAGGGGAATCCCCCGAGTATTGGTGAGAACAAGCGGCTCCTTTGCCAATCCATTCCCAAATATAGTTTGGAGGCGTTCCACAAAGTACCTGCTTATCCCCGTAACAGTGGTTCGTTTCTTGAATGACGGATCACTTTCAAAAAGATCGGTCTGTTCATCTTCCATGTAGAACGCATTTCGCCATTCGTCTGTTCCAAAAAACGTTGTTAAGCGCTTTGCCCATGGTTCTGGAGGAGCGTATGACCGTGGAAGAAGGCGATTTACTGCTCCCAAAGGAAGCAGCAGCCACATGTCTATTGCTTCCGTCTGGGCAATAGTCTTTATCGTGCGCCATTCGACCTGCATACCATACGGATCGAGAAACAGAACCCCTCGATACCTTTTTTGCTTCCAGTCATCTTCACAGAGTCGTTCAATCTCAGCATTACAGTCTCCCCTTCGAATGGAAATATCCTTCTGCTGGAATTGATCCCGAAGCATGCTCAGTTCTTCTGCAAAACGGGCATTCTTCTCGATAAAAATATGCCGATCGAACCCTGGCTCTATGTCAAGGGCTCGCTTGACCGAACCTCTGCGCAACCCCACGGATTCGGGTTCTTGCATTCCCGGTAGATTGTCCGCATAATCGGCTGCTTTTCTTGCTTCTCCTGGTTCATAATAGGGTGTACCTGCAAAGGCATCAATATAAAAACGCGTGAACTCTTGATTCTTCAGTACATTAAGATAAGCTTTGAGGTAAGCGGACACCCGGTCTAGCTTCTCCTCAGTCCACCTTCCCCCATAGTTGTGAACGTTTTCAACCATAACCTTCCCCCTCTTTCATGAATATTACTCTATCTCGCATGAGTGGCTCGATCAAATAAAGGCTATTAGAAGATATCCCACGGGTGGCGGATTTTGTCCCACGTGAGGAGGGTGGCGTGGAGGGGGTGCTTGCGGATGATGAGTTCGTCGCCCCTATCGAGGTTAAAGTAGTCGGGGGCGTTGTCGTAGGCGAGGACGGCGGGGCCTCGGGTGATGGCGGTGCGGATGACGGTGGTGTCGGGGGTGACGAGGTGGTCCACGTGTTCGGCGGTGGCCTTAAAGGCGATACCGATGCCGGAATGGAACAGGCCGCGGGTGATTTGGCTGAAATAGGCGGTACTGCCGAAGGGGGTGCTCACGACGAACCCGTCGCCGAGAATGGTCAGGCCGTCCATGTAAGGCTGATCGTCGAGCCAGAGTTTAAACCGAACGGCCGAATTGATGTTGCCCATGTGGACATTGATCTCGTTGAGGGCGGAAATGTGGAACACGGGCTCGGGGTTGCCGCCGCAGAGCACCGAGCATTCGAGTTTGGTAAAGTGATTGGTCACCAATGCGTCGGAGGCGAGGCGTTCGATAACGCGGGCCGGCGGGTGGGGGATGCATCGGAAACCGCGGCGGCTGTTGCGAATAGGCGCCTTGGGCACCGATGGCCAGCGGAGTTCGGCGGCCAATAGCGTTCCATCGCCGCCGAAACAAATCACCACATCGGGGTTTTGATCGACGACGGTGAGTTGGGAATGTTTTTCGATTTCCGCGCGAAGCCCGTCTGCTTCGGCGCCAAAAAGCACTACGTTCATGGGCCTGTGTTCCTACCGAGGGCGTAGCATGCCACCTTGAACTGGCCCGGCGCAACCTGACACACGGACCACGCAATAGCTGCAGAGATACGGCTCCCTCAACCGTCTTTCCAGGTGATCCCTCGAAAAGGGCCGAGGCCATTCGAGTTCGGGTAGCCGCACTGCCGATGTTTGCGAATGACGGCCTGGTAATGTTAAAGTATTTGCGTATGTACTTAAGCAAAGGAGTTTGTATGGTCGACGTACAAAAGGCCGCTCGCGTCTTCAAGGCCCTATCGGTGGAGACACGGCTGCGGATGATCCACCTGCTCAAGGGCCAGTCGCGGTGTGTCAATGCGCTGGCCAAGGAGCTTGCCATTACGCCGGCGGCCGTGTCGCAACACCTACGGGTGCTGCGCGACGCCGAGGTGGTAACGTCAGAAAAGCGTGGCTATTACGTCCATTACCGGGTTAATGATGCAACCCTGTCGGCGTGGCAGCAAATTGCCCAAGATGTACTCGATCCGAAACGGGCTGTCCCCAAAAGGCGGTGTGCGCACGAATCGCAGCCCTCGAATCAACAGGAGACACATCATGAGTAACGACAAGAAGACCTGCGAGAAACCGGATCAACTCAAGGGAAAACCCGAAGACTGTTCGTCGGAGCAAATCAAGAAGTGCCACGGCGACGAGAAAAAACATCCATGCACATCCGAGAAGAAATCGGACTAGGCCTGTGCGCAACCTGATGCCGCGAAAGAACATGAGAAACATCGCATGATCGATGCTGATCCCATCATCGCGGTATCGGAGTTGGCCAAGCGCTTCGACGAGGTGACGGCCGTTGCGTCCGTGACGTTCGATGTGCGCCCAGGCGAGTTGTTTGGTTTCCTGGGTCCGAATGGCGCGGGCAAGACGACCACAATCAACATGCTCACGGGGTTGGCGCGGCCCGATTCAGGCGCCATCCGTATTGGTGGAATCGACTGTACTCGGCATCCACGGGCGGCCCAACACCTCGTGGGCGTGGTACCCGACGAGAGCAACTTGTATCCCGAATTGACGGGGTATGACAACCTGTGCTTCTGCGCCTCTCTGTATGGCATGGGCAAAGCCGAACGGCAGGAACGGGCCCGCGAACTGCTTGATGACTTTGGACTCTCTCCCGCAGCAGACCGATTGTTCGCGGGCTATTCGAAAGGGATGAAGCGCAAGCTCACCATCGCTGCCGGGATTATCCATCGGCCCGCGATTCTGTTTCTCGATGAACCGACCACCGGTATCGACGTGGCCAGCGCGCGGCAACTCCGCCAGCTCATCGCCGATTTACATGAGAATGGCACAACCATTTTCCTGACCACCCATTACATCGAGGAAGCGGAACGGCTCTGTGATCGAATTGCTTTTGTCGTAAATGGCCGCATCGTCCGGACAGATACGGTGGAAAACTTGATTCAACCGGTGCAAGATAAGCATGTGGTGCAGATCGTTTTTGCCAATAGCAGCAACGACCTCATGCCCCCCCTATCAGAGGCCTTCCCTGCCTATGGAATCGCAGTGCCGGAGTCGGGCGTTATCCGGGTCGAATCGGACGGACCCATTCCCGTGGGACCACTGATTCGCCTACTCGAGGAGCATGAAGCCGAGGTCCTCGAAGCGCGGCGAATGCGGCTGTCGCTGGAAGACGTGTTTGTTCAGATCACCGGGATCGAAGCGGAGGCCATGCGGAAGGAAAAGGGAGGGAGCGGCAAGGGATGAACCAGTGGATCGCCTTTTGGAATATCATCCGCAAAGACATGCGGACCTATTATTTGAAGCCGCCCAATATCAGTTGGGGTCTGATTTTCCCCTTCGCCTGGACGGCCATGTTTTTCATCCGGTCGGGGCAAGGCTTGGAAAACATACTGGCCATTCTACCAGGGGTTGTATCGGTATCGATCCTTTTCGGAACGACCTCGATGCTGGCGGTAACAGTGACATTCGAAAAAAAGAACCGATCCTTTGAGCGGCTGTTGCTCGCTCCCATTCCGCTCGAACTGCTGATGTTCGCGAAGACCGGCGGCGCCATCCTGTTTGGCGTGGCCAATGCATTTATCCCGGTGATCATGGCGGCGTTTCTAGCGGATTTGTCGCAAGTAGCTTGGGCAACGTTGGCGCCGGCCGTGTTGTTAATCGCAGTGTCCTCGGCCTTCCTTGGGCTGTTTATCGCCGTAGCCGTCCGCGAGGTCTTTGAGGCCCAGTCCTTCTCGAACTTTTTCCGTTTCCCCATGGTGTTCCTGTGCGGACTCTTCGTTCCAATCGCTTCGTTGCCGGTGTTCCTACGGCCCCTCTCCTACATATTGCCTCTGACATACGGGGCAGATATCCTGCACGGCGCTGTTCATGGCGGAAATGCCCTGCCTATCGCGCTCAACTTTTTCCTGCTGAGCGTCATCTGCCTGATATTGTTCGCTGCCAGTTTGTGGAACGTCAGGCGGCGGTGGATTGCCTGAGGAGCTCAAAGGAGTTCAAAGAA
>PWNM01000484.1 GCA_003557825.1 Candidatus Hydrogenedentota bacterium
AAGGAGCTTTCACAGGCGCGACGGAGCGTCGGTTCGGAAAGGTACAAGTCGCTGATAAAGGAACGTTGTTTCTTGACGAGATCGGCGAGATGCCCCTGGATGCCCAGTCCAAGCTATTGCGCGTACTTCAGGAAAGCCAAATCTGTCCTGTGGGAAGCTCAAAGGTAATCGAGGTGGACGTGCGTTTTATATGTGCCACGAATCGGGATCTGAAAGAGCAGGTGAAAAATGAGCGGTTCCGCGAAGACCTGTTCTACCGGATCAACGTGCTTCCCATCGAGATGCCACCTCTTCGGAAACGCCGCGAAGATATTCCCCAGTTGGTATCTCATTTTATGAAAAAACACGGTCCCCGAGCAAACGCTCAGGTGAGCCGATTTACGCCTCGGGCCTTGGCTGTTTTAGCCGCGTGCGAATGGCCCGGCAATGTACGTGAACTAGAGAATACCATCGAGCGCATCCTTGTCCACCACGGCCACGAGGATGTTATTCGTGAGCAGCACCTTCAGGATATCCTTCCCGCTACATCGGCAGGTTCGACGGCGACATTGGCCGAATTTGAGGGACTCACGCTGGATGAAGCAACGCGGCGACTCGAACGCCACCTCATCTTACGTGCTCTTGAACGTTCGGGGTATAATCAATCCAAAGCCGCCGAGTTGCTGGGAACAACGCGAAGGATATTGAAATATAAGATGGATCAGATTGGCGTCGGCGCTGTTTCATCGCAGCAATCAAAAACAAACAACGTAATATGACATCGCACTATTCGTGTTACGTTTAAGCATATCAGTAGTAAATAGGGTTTGCCATTGGGGGTAAGGAATCGGTATTCTTAGATGCGTTTTTGATGGGGAGCGCTAATATTAGTGAGCAAAGGCTAGCTATTAAAAGGTGTGGGTCGGCGTCGTTTCCTCTGCTCAGTTGTTGTCCCCCTAACTGCGGCGCGCCAATGATGATGCACCTAACCAACAGGAGAAGATCAATGAGTGTCACCGTAGTCGGTTCTGTAGCCCTTGATACAGTCGAAACCCCATGGGGACGTAATGACGAGGGATTGGGCGGAGCCGCCACATATTTTTCGTTAGCCGCCAGTCACTATGCTCCCGTCCACCTTGTTGGCGTGGTTGGTAAGGATTTCCCGCAAGCCCACATTGACCTAATCTTGGGTCGGGATATTAACCTCGACGGCCTAGAAACTGCTGAAGGAAGGACCTTTCGGTGGTCGGGGCGGTATCATGAAGATGTCAATGAACGAGACACGCTTGACACGCAGCTCAATGTGTTCGAGCAGTTCCAGCCCAAATTGACGACCGCCGCTCAGGAAGGCGAGTACCTGTTTCTTGCCAATATCCATCCGGCACTGCAGCTGCAAGTACTTGAGCAGGCGAAGGCTTCGTTTATTGGATTGGACACCATGAACTTGTGGATTGATACTACCCTGGATGAACTAAAGCAAGTTTTAAGGCGTGTCGATGTGCTGATCATTAACGATTTGGAAGCCAAGGATTTGACCGGCGAAAAGAGCCTGGTGAAAGCGGCCCGAGGAATCTCGGCCATGGGACCTTCAAATGTGGTGATCAAAAAAGGAGAGCATGGATGCATGCTATTTAAAGGAGAGCAGGTTTTTGTCACGCCTGCTTTTCCTGTCGAAAATGTAGTCGACCCGACTGGCGCGGGCGATTCTTTTGCGGGCGGTTTCATGGGCTTTATTGCTCGGAAAGACGCAACCGATTTTGAGACCCTGCGTCATGCCGTAGTCTACGGTACGGTTACCGCATCCTATACCTGCGAGGCATTTGGACCTGATCCCCTCACGCGTATCAGCATTACCGATATCGAGAACCGGTACCAACAATTCAGAAAACTGACGACGTTTTAAGGTTTCGACAGTGACTATCCCTCGATAAAATGGACAGGGAATGATCTATTAACTATGGCGGAGAACCGGTCCCAAAAGACTGCTCTCCGCCGCTTCTGTGTTTTGCCATCACCGGGAGACAGCAGTTGGAATCACAGGAAACCCTGATATTGGCGGTCGAGATTGGCGGAACCAAACTGCAGCTTGGACTATGCACTCCTGATGGACAGGTCCACAAAACCCAACGGGGTGAATCGCCCGCAGACCAAGGCGCTCAAGGTATCCTCGCCTGGTTATCCGAACATATTCCAGCGTTTCTGCGTCACGACGCCGTAGCCGGCGGGGTCGTCCGTGCTATCGGGGTTGGTTTTGGGGGGCCTGTCGATGTGGAACAAGGTACGGCATTGGTTTCCCATCAGGTCGAGGGGTGGAATGGCTTTCCCCTTCGCGACTGGTTCGAAAGCCGATACGGCATTCCCTGCATTGTGGCCAACGACAGCAACGCTGCGGGATGGGGCGAATACATCCTTGGCATGGGACAAGGGACGCAGCACTTTTTCTACAGTAACATCGGCAGCGGCATCGGCGGCGCACTCATACTTCACAGTAAACTCTACAATGGCCAAGGGCGCGGTGGTGGCGATGTGGGGCACATCTACGTACCCGATTGGACATCCGACGCTCCGGGAGCAGCCGATAAACTTGAGCATATTTGCTCCGGTTGGTCCATCGAACGCCGCATACGTCAATGGCACGATCTGCCAGCAGACTCCCCGTTGTTCCAACAATGCGGCGGTAAGCCCGAAACGCTTACTTGCGCCATGCTTGGTCGAGCAGCACAAGATGGCGATATCCGCGCGAAGGATGAAATCGAGCGTGTCGCGCAGACATTGGGCATTGGTTTGGCCACCATCGTGACACTGGTCCATCCGGAGCGGATCGCCATTGGTGGAGGGGTAGCGCAAATGGGGGAGGTGCTATTCGAGCCAGTGCGTTCCGTGGTCGATGCCCATGTGTTTGGCCCCTACCGTGGACGTTATGAAATCGGACCATGCGTTTTGGGTGAGACGGTCGTGTTGGCGGGCGCTGCTTTGTTAGCAGGAGAGCGGTTACACGAATGACTCCAATAGGCTTTGATAAGGCGCTGAAGGCCTCTCAATGGCTTACATTATTGAAGGCGCCGTCTGGACCCCTACGCCGAATCCTGCGCGAGAACTATGGTAACGACACCGATATCCATCGAGAACGGCTTCAGCTTTTTCATTCGGCGGTACAAACCTATCTGGAACAATATGGTGATGAACTCGTTCGCCTGTTTCGTTCACCGGGACGAATTAACCTGCGAGGCATGCATGTCGATACCCACGGCGGTTGTTTGAACCTGATGACCCACCACAGGGAAGTCGTCTTGGCAATTGGGACATCGTCAAGCGAAAGTTGCTTCTTTTCCAATATCGACCCGTCACTGGAACCCGTGGAATGGGACATCGGTTCACCTCCCCAAACATTGGACTGGAACCGATTTATCAATGAACCGGCGGTAATAGCCGCAGTGCGTGCCCAGCCCGGTCACTGGAAGCATTACTTGCAAGGATGCCTTCAGCGAGTCCAGCAGTTCCGGCCAGAGCAACGTATTATGGCCATCCAAGGCGTGTTCGGCGGAGATCTGCCCCAAGGCGCGGCGCTCAGTTCTTCGGCTGCGTTGTGTATGGTTTTTATCACCGCGTTGGATGCCGTCAACGAGTTGGGCTTGACGTTCTCCGAACGGATATTGGCAGCGCGCGATGCCGAGTGGTATGCCGGAGCGCGGGTAGGAGTCAGTGACCAAGGCGCCATGGTCTTGGGGCGACGCAATAAACTTGTGTCGGTTGCGCTGGATGCAGCTCGATTGGATGACGCGGTTCCTCGATATGTGGATTTCCCCGATGATTTGGCCGTACTCGTGATCCATTCCCATACCCAACGGAGTCTCAGCGGCCGTCATGCCATTGACTACGCACGTAACCGTTTCGCCTATTCGATTGCGTTGGATGTGGTGCGTCAGATGATGTCCGAGCGGGGATGGCCATCGACGCAGGTGGCGTCATTGTGTGGTTTGGCTGACCTGGCGCCGCGTTCGAATGGGCCCATCCACGACGGCAATGCGCTTTACGAGCTCTTGTTGGCGATTGCCGAAACGATGACCATCGACGATTTGCGCGAGCGCTATAGGCTTCCCACGTTTGAGCTGGCATGGGAGCAATACTTAGGTTCAATACCCGATGGGGAATGTCCCTGGACAATACAGCTGCGGGGACCTTTGATATTCGGTATCGCAGAATCGGAACGGGCCCGGTTGTTCCCTAAAGCCATCGAACAAGGACAATATAAAGAGGCGGGTCGCTTGATGACCGTTGGACACGATGGGGATCGTCGGGTGAATAGCCACGGCGAACCTTTTCATGTGGATTTGTCCGATGCTGCCATAAAAAAACTTCGGGCCAAAGGCGCCCCGATTCACGATTGTCCTGGAGCCTATGGCGCGAGCAGCCCGGCCCTGGACCGACTGGTCGATGCAGCGCTGGATGGAGGGGCATTGGGCGCGTCGCTAACAGGGGCGGGAATTGCCGGCTCCGTGTTGGCCCTATGCCATGCTGAACGGATAAACACCGTGACGCAGAACGTAGAACAGCTTCTCTCCAGTCCCGAATATGCCGCCATTGTCGGATTGGATAGGCCATTGGACCTACAGTCGGCCAGGCGCTCCATCGTGGTGAACCAGGCTCCTGCCGGCGCAGGCGAATTTAGCGATTGCCTGTCTTAATACCCATGCCCTTGTCGGCCAGCCAATCACATTGCTCGGCAAGCCGTTGGATCCAATCATGGGCGCCCATGCTGGCCAATCGTCCTCCCAGCAAAGGCAGCTGATAGGATACCGTGGTTACGTGCTTGATGCCCACGGCGTAGTACAAGGCGGCTTCTTCGAAAAAGGAGAGGCTTCGTTGGCGCTGGTAGCTTCGCAAAAACCAGGTGATGCGTTCCTCCAGACGTTTGGCATCACTGCTTGTGCGAACACACAGGTTGGAAAGACCATAGGCCAGGTCCTCCAAAAGGCACCCCTCGCCGGCGAATTCCAGGTCGACAATTGCTGCCAGTTGTCCGTCACGATAGATCAGATTCCCCACATGCCAGTCGCCGTGGATCAGACCATTCTCAAAGGCTTTTCGCTTTTCCAGGCTGAGCTCCTGGCTGGCATCGCGCAGGAATAAAGCGATCCGATTGCAGCAGTCGATAGCCACTTCCGGATCCCCTTCTTTTTTGGCTTGTTCAAAGAGCGTGGCAAAGGTTTGTCGCGGTACTTCGCTAAACCGCCACATACGGGCATCGCGATCGGGGCGCGGAAATCCCCTACATACTTCGTGGAACCTCCCCAGGGCATCGCCCGCGATGGTGAGCGAGTTCCTGGTGATTCGCATCAGCCCGCCTTCGACAAAGACCTGCAGCTCGATTGCCCAACCACCGCGTTCGACAATCCGTTTGCCGCTTCGAGCCCGTTGGATATGGGCTATTGGTAGGCCGTGGGCATCGAGATGATCCGACAGTCGGTGCTGGAAGCGCAAGGTATCCAGCACCGTCGGATCCCGATCGTAGGTTTTGGCCAGAAAGCGACCCTTGTCCATGTGGACCAGCAGTTTCCGATGCCGACGTTGATGGACGGCGGGTAGCGGCTCGACGCGGAGCACTTTGCCCAGAGGGTATTCCTCCGCGATGATCGCTGCCAACGATTCGAACCCTTCAATCTCCATGGTCAGTCGGACACCGTCAGCACGCGTTTGGACTGCGCGATAGTTTCGAGTTCCTCCGGGTCATTCCAGGCGGATTTGAAGGTCCGGGTGGAATACAAGTGTTCGGCCTGATCCACATAATGGGGCGATTCCGGGTCGGCGCTTTGCCCCCATGGCGTGCAGGTAAAGGACTCAACACCCCCATCCGGATGGAAAAAGACCAGTTGAGTGGCCATGGAACCGTTATTGGCGATAAACGTTCCATCGGGTTGCTCCTCGCCCCGGACGGGGAACAATGTTTGCCCTTGATACTGGCCGCTGCCGTAATTGGCGGCGGGAGCCGGGAAGTAGCGACCACTCCGTCCCACCTTGTGCACATCTCCCCACGTCAGCTCGGTTGTACCGAACCGTTCTTGAAGCGATTCAAGGGCCTGCGCCAAGGATTCGAGCAGCTGCGGTCCATCGTCGAGGGGCGCATCGCGATGTTGCAGTCGCCATGTGGCAAACAAAATCGCGCCTTCGCTTTCCGGTACATACTCGCCATCCCAGGACAGGATGCGATTCACCGCTTGTTGTAATTCTTCGTCACCCAGGTTGTTCGTTTCGTCTTCGGCAATGGCGGCCTCAAGCGCTTCGACCCAAGTTTCACGCTGGATTTCATATACATCGAAAGCAATGGCCTTGGCTTCTTCCCGCGTAACGGAGGCATTGGCATCCAGCAGATCGAGCGCCCGTTGTCCCCGTGGGTTCATGTAGTCCCACGAAACATTGTAAATGTAGTCCGGATAATTGTCGGGCGTCATGGGCGAGTCAACCATCATCATGGCCGGGGATATGTTGCAGTTCTGGAAATATCCCTGAGGAGGATTTTTTATCTGCACCAGGTCCTCAATGGGATGGATCCCCTTCCAGGCGGTATCGGATGTATGTCCCGGTACCGGTGCGCGCCAATCGTACCCCTCGGGCCGAATGGGGACCGCGCCGGTTCGTACGTATTGGATCGTCCCCGATGAATCGGCAAAAAGCACATTTTGTTCCATGAATTCATTCATGGCCAGCGCATCGTAAAACTCTTCGGCGCTTCGGGCCGTGATCATGCGGTACATTTGTTCGGCCAATCCCGTCAGTTCAAAGTACGGGGTTGCGCCGACGTAGGCGATGTGGTTTTCAAGATCCGGTTCGTCGATAACCGGTCCCAGGTGTGTGTAGAAGGCAGGGCGAATGACCGGATCGGCGTCTTTAACCGGAATAGTAAAGGTCTCTACCCGCGCAGTGCGCCATTCGCCATCGTATTCGTATTGGATGGGATTATCCGGATTGAGGCGCATCCGGAAAACGTCGCCCGTATCTGGTCCGCCGGTGGTACAAGCCCAGGCCACGTGGGCATTGTGGCCAAGAGCCATCAGCGGCGAACCGACCAGATAAAAACCGCTCAGTTGATGCTCAGGCGTGTAGATCCGAGCCTCATAGAACATTTGAAGGCTGTCCCAAGTCAGATGGGGATCGATAAGCAACATGGTGCTGCCGTCGGCGGTGCGTTTGGGCGCAACGGCCCAACCGTTCGAACCATAGCCCGGATCTTCGTGTCGTCGCCGCAGATCCCCCATTAGGTTCCCAATAGGCCACCGCAGTATCATCGCTCGTCCCACGGCCATCACGTGCCATCCCTCGAGGGGAAAGGCCATCTCCGGCTCCGAATCGGGGTGTTCATCCAGATACGCCTGTATGCCTCGGATAAAATTGTCGCCCATGACTCGAACATGGTCGGGCGCGGTCGGCCAGTATTCACGGCTTAGCTCGCCGTTTCGCACCAAGCGCATGATGTAGTCTTGTTCCAGATGCTCAGGACCCTCAAGCTCGGACAACGTCCCGATGGCAATACGGATGTTCCGATAGAGATCCTCAATCCGGTCCTCG
>PWNM01000015.1 GCA_003557825.1 Candidatus Hydrogenedentota bacterium
AAACTCCTCGAAACCGTCCGAAACGTGGCCATCACCCGCGGACCCGCCGGCATCAGCCTATTCAAGGAAGGCGGCTCCGTATTCCATGGGCCCGCTACCGTGTCCCCTCGCGAGGTGGTGGACGTAACGGGCGCGGGCGATACCGTCACCGCGGCCATCGCCGTAACGCTCGTCGCGGGGGGGAGTTATGAAGAGGCAGTGTCCATAGCCAATGTGGCCGCAGGTATCGCCGTGGCCCAGCCCGGCGTGGTAACTGTACCCCATGACCGGTTGGCCGCCGCCCTTGCCGGCGAAGGCGGGCCGACCAAACTCAAGCAACGGGATGAACTGAAGAGCCTTGTCGAGGAACTCCAGCAGAACGGCAAGACCGTCGTGTGGACCAACGGCTGTTTCGATATCCTCCATGTGGGACATATCGTGTACCTTCAGCGGGCCGCCGCCGAAGGCGACGCCTTGATTGTCGGGCTCAACAGCGACGCCTCCGTCCGGGCGCTCAAAGGTCCGACACGGCCGGTGATCCCGGAGCAGGACCGCGCCTTGGTGCTTTCCGCGCTCGAATGCGTGAGCTATGTGGTCATCTTTGACGAGCCGACGACGACGCCCCTGCTTGACGCCTTGAAGCCGGACGTATACGCTAAGGGCGGTGATTACACCGTGGATACGATCTGTCAGGAAGAGCGGCGATTGGTCGAAGGGTACGGCGGGCGAATAGCCATCATCCCCGGCGTGGAAGGCCGATCGACCACAAATGTCATCAAACGGATTCAGGGCTGAGCCTATGGAGCTCCAGACGCGGTAAACCAGGAGGATGAGATCATGGGAAAATCAGGTTCGCTTCAGTGCCGGTGTTTTCGATTTAGCATCGACGACGACGATTCGAGCGCGACGGTTGATGAACTCAATGCGTTTCTCGAAAAAGTAACCGTACACCAGGTCTTCGCGTCGGCCACCGCAAAAGGAGGAACGACATGGTCGGTGTTGATCTTCTATCGCGTTCCGCCATCCAAGACCATCCACAAGCGGCGGTTTGAGAAACTGCGCGAATGGCGCAATAAAAGGGCGGCCGAAGAGGCTATCGAACCCATGGATATCGCGACAAACACCATGCTGGACGCCATCGTCAAATCGCCGGTGAAACACATCGAGGATCTACTGGGCATACAGGGTTTCGATCTCCAGCGAGCGCAACGGTTTGGCGAGGAAATCCTTCGCGTGCTGGGCCGCGAGTCCCACCCGCACGACACGCCGTCCGACAAGCCCATCGTGCTGGACTTTGGCGATGACCCCGAGCCCATCGATTCGAAGGAACAGGAAGAACAGGAAGAGGAAGACGATCTTCACTTCTGAACATACAGGAACCGAAAGGAACGGAGGACATTCATGGTAACGGCATTTGTGCTGATAACCGCCCAACGGGACGCCATCAATGAAACGGCGCAGCAGATTCTCGACATCAACGGCGTAGCAGAGGTCTATTCCACCGCGGGCGAATGGGATCTGGTTGCTGTGGTGCGGGTGAAATCGAATGATGCCCTGGCCGAAGTGGTGACCAACAGGCTTCTGAAAATCACAACCATCTTACGTAGCCAGACCATCATCGCCTTCCGGGCGTACAGCAGCTACGATCTCGAGCGAATGTTCAGCATTGGACTGGAAGACGCGTAACGAAAGGCTGATAAACACCAGAACGCCGCCCAGGGGTAAGGGCAAACCTAAACCCCGGAGCGGCGTTCTGACAACCAGGCGTATTTAATCGACGCCTGAGACAAAACCGGCCAGTTGCTCATTGATAAGGTCGCTAATGGCCGTTATATTCGACTGGACTTCCGGTGACAACGCCTGCAACGCGCTAAGGATGTCTTCCGCTTCGCGAACGCCCTGCTCGATTGCCGGGGTGATAAAGGAGACATACTCCTCGCGGGCTTCTTCTTCGCCCATCTCGGGCCGACTGTCGCGCCACCCTTCGAACGCGCGTACGACAAAATCCACGATCCGTCCCGCCGTCGCCTCGACCGATGTATCCAGCGTCGCCGCGGGTTCGAGACCGAGCTCGGCCCGCGCATCGTCGACTACGCCCTGTAATCGGGCCATGGCGCGGTCATAGATGACCCGTGTGGCATCAGCCGTTGTTACGGGCTCATTGTTCCCGAGCTCGACCCGATCCGTGCGCGGATTTACCATATTTTGTGGAATAACCCGAGCCTGGGATATTAAGGTCACCGTTCGATCCGGCGATTCAGGTGGAATGTTTGTTATCATGTTTTCCATCTGCCTATCCTCGCTGCGCACGTGACTTCGTGCGAATCAGAATGCAAAAGAATCTTCTCTTGCCTAGCGTATTCATCGGCAGATCCATGCAAAACCTTTAATGCCTCCTCAGGGGAAATCAATCATCAAAGCGCTCTGGTGAAAAGCCTATGCGGCATAACGTTGGAGCACCAAACAGGCATTCGCGCCGCCGAAGCCAAAGCTGTTCGAGAGCACCGTATTGAGCCCGGCGTTGTCGATGCGTTCAAGGGCGATGGGCATATGCTCCGCGCCGGGGTCCAGGTTTTCGACATTGGCGGAAGCCGCGATAAAATCGTTTTCCAGCATGAGCAACGAGAAAATGGCTTCATGAACGCCGGCAGCCCCCAAGGAGTGGCCCGACAGCGACTTGGTGGAAGCGATATGAGGGATCGTATCGCCAAATACCTCGCGAATCGCGTTAAGCTCCACAATATCGCCCGCCGGCGTCGAGGTTCCATGGGGATTGATGTAGTCGATGGGGTCTTTCACGGTGGTAAGGGACTGCCGCATGCAGCGGACCGCGCCCTCGCCTGATGGCGCAACCATGTCGGCCCCGTCCGACGTGGCCCCGTATCCTACGATTTCCGCATAAATTCGGGCTCCGCGCGCCAGGGCATGCTCGAGTTCTTCAACCACCACAATCCCGCCGCCGCCGGCGATGACAAAGCCGTCTCGGTTGACATCATAGGGGCGCGAGGCCTTCTCAGGGGCGTCATTATAGTGACTCGCCAGCGCGCCCATGGCGTCAAACCCAACGGTAAGCGTCCAGTGTTCTTCCTCGCCGCCGCCGGCAAACACGATATCCTGTTTCCCGAGCTGGATTTGCTCCATGGCGGCCCCGATACAATGGGCGCTGGTTGCGCAGGCCGAACTAATGGAATAATTAATGCCTTTTATGCCATATGCGGTGGATAGACATGCTGCCACTGTGCTGCTCATGGTCCGGGGGATAACAAAGGGATGCACCCGTCGCACGCCCTTCTCTCGAAGCAAATCAGCGGCTGACACCTGGTTCGACGGCGATGCCCCTCCCGATCCTACGATGACGCCGGTTTCGGGAATCGAAACCTCCGCCTGAGTTAACCCCGCATCTTCAATGGCTTGACGCATGGCCAAAAAGGAGAACGCTGACGCATCGCCCATAAACCGGCGGAGTTTTCGGTCGATCAAGGCATCGAGGTCCACATCGACGGTACCCGCGACTTGGCTTCGAAACCCCCTGTCGCAATATTCCTGTTTGAATTCGATGCCTGACCGGCCCTCTCGCAAAGACGCTGTCACCGCCTCTTTGTCGTTACCCAAACAAGAAACCACTCCCATGCCTGTAATGACTGCACGCCTCATTAAATCTGAACCTTTCCCATATCAAAACGTCGGTAATGTAACGTTAACTGGTTGCCCTGTTATATACGAAAATGCCCCAATTGCGTAAACCCGCCAGAAGGCCCTTCAATTCCTGTTCGCCGCCAAGAGATACGCCTTGAACCGTCTTAGACAAACGGTAAGCCGCGTTCATGATCCCATTGTATCGCGTTTCCGGTGTCCTGCGAAAGCACCGCCATGTGGCAAATAGCGGATCCGGCGAAACCGGCTTCGACCGAGGCGATGGGCGTCGCACGGGTCCGCATGCATGAGAAGAAGTCGTCCAACAATGCATCGGTGTTCAACCGGCCCGATGGAAAGTTTTCCTCCGTATCGGCGGTGTAAACGGTCATCGCCCCCATGGCGCGGAACTCAATCGTTCCTTTGGTTCCCAGATAGTGTTCCTGCAATCCATACCGATTGTTGGCCAAGGTGGTGGTATACATGAACTGGAACCCTTCAGGATATTCGATTATCGCGCTTATGGTATCCGGACAGGTTCGGCCATCGTCAAACTGGTAAATATCACCCAAGGACATGACGCGATTGGGCATGCCGCACCCCAGCATAAAGTGGCACACATCCAGATGATGCAGCATCAGATCGCCGGTGACGCCATTGGAATACTCGTGGAAGAATCGCCAGGAGAAATATCGGCGCGGATCAAAGGTATAATAGGGCGTATCGCCCAAAAAGGCTTCCCAATGCACGTTGTCTCGGTTGGCTTCGGCGGGCGGTTCATAGAGCCCCACCATGCCATTGCCCATGTCGCGGTTGACCCGAACGGACACAATATCGCCAATTCGGCCGGAAGCAATGATATCCCGTGCCTGCATGTACATGTCCGTGGCCCGGAGTTGCGTTCCAACTTGGAGCACTGCCCCGGTTTCGTATACCCGGTTACGAACCCGATAGGCCTCTTGCCAGGTCAGGGTCATGGGCTTTTCGACATAGACATCAATGCTGCGATCGAGGGCTGCCAGGATGGCATCGGCATGGATGTGGTCCGGCGTGGCGATGATCACGGCATCGAGTTCTTCGTTCTCGAACATCTCGCCGTAATGGATATACTCGCCGACTTCGGCCACCTCCCGCTTGCACCAGCCCACCGCCCGTTCACGCCACACATCATAGGAATCGGTTACGGCCACGACATCGACATCATCTCGCCCGATCGCCGTCTGCAACAACGACGCCCCACGGGATCCCGCGCCGATGATGCCGCATCGGATATGCTCATTGGGTCCCAATACACGGCGCTCGCGAAGTATCGGAGCAGGCGTTGGTTCGTGGGGAACCGCAAGCTCGAGCGCTGCTTCTTCTTCCGGTGGTGGAGTCGTAGCGCAGCTGGCCAATAGGCCGCCTGTTCCGAAGGCGGCGGCCCGTGTCAGAAACTGCCGTCGTGATTGTTTCGACGCCATTATGGTCTCCCTGTGACGCCGGACCTACCTTCCGGCTGGTTGTTCATTCCTCTTCGATGTCTTCGTCGATGTCCAGCTCGATATCAAACGTATAGGCGTGCTCGCCTTCGCGAGGACAATGGGTCAACCACTCGCCTTCGGGCGACACAACGCCTGTCAGGCAGTTCACCGGGCCATCCGGAGACACAGCGTTGGCCGTGCAAATATAGACTTGGCTTTCGATGGCTCGCAGTACCAAATTCGACTCGTGATAGGGCGTATGGATCTGACTGGCCCCCGAGTTGACGCCATGGAAAATGATCTGAGCGCCCCGTTTGCCCAGTTGATAGGACAAGCGAGGGTCGGGATAGGGTCCACAGCCCGGCGTAACCCACATGTCGTTACAAATGAGGCAGCCGAAGGTCATCCCATGATGGACAAATGTCCGCAGCTCGGAACCCGGTTGGCAAAACTTTCGATCGCCAATGGTCGGTACCAACTTTTCATGGGTTCCCAGCAAGCCGCCCATATGGGTGATGATCCGGGTCTGAATGTAGGTTTCGCCATCTTCGCGGCATCCGGTACCTATCAAGGCGGTCACATAATACTGCCGACACGCCGCGGCTATTTGTTGCCAGGCCGTCTCGACTGCCTTGTCGCCGAAATCCCCATGATACCCCGTAAGACTCATCTCGGGAAATAGGATATAGTCGGCGTCGGACTTGGTGATATACTCCAGGATCTTCGGCAGATTGTCGTCCAGTTTTTTCGAGACCGGCATCTGCACGCCCGTCACGCGGATGGCTGACATAGCATTTCCTCCCTGTTGCCCATGGTTGGCCATAAGGATACCATATGTGGCATTCGCGCTGTCACCAGCGCAACACGGCGTAACAGGGGTAACAAACTTTGGATCGGGTGAAATACCATGCGCGTACGACTGATCGTCAATCCAATAGCGGGCCGGGGGAAGGGCCCCCACCATGCCGAGACCCTGGGCAAAGCCCTCGAACGGCGCGGCGTGCAAGTCGAGACGGCAATCACCCAGACGGCGGGCGACGGAGAGCGCTTTGCGGCCCAACCCGATATAGACGGCGTGGTGGCCATGGGGGGCGACGGCACAGTCAACGAAGTGATCAACGGCCTTGCTCGGGAACATACGTGGATGACCATCATGCCCCTCGGGACGGCCAATGCGGTCGCTCGTGAACTGGAAATCCCCCGTGAACCGGAGGCCATGGCCGATTTGATAGCCGAACGGCGTATACGCGCCATCGACACAGGGATCCACAATGGGAAACGGTTCTTGCTAGGAGCAGGCGCAGGCTACGACGCAGCCGTAGTAGGGTACGTTCATCGGCGGCGTCGTGGCCGGCTTAGCCTGGCTCATTATGCGCTGCCCGCGGTTCGCTTGGCGCTGACCTACCCCTTTCCGCCGATTAAGGTCACCGTAGACGGGTTAACCTTGAGTGAAAAGGCCGAGTACGTCATCGTCGGCAACAGCCGCTACACCGGAGGGATCTTCCCCCTTACGCCGGAGGCGCGCCTAGCCGACGGCAAACTCGATGTGTGTGTTCTGCGCGATTTGGGTTTCTATGCCCTGGCGCGGCTGGCCCTCACCTCCCATCGGCCCGGGTTTGTCGTTCGCCCGGAGGTACTGTATACAAAGGGGACCGATATTGTGTTGGAAGCCGCGGCGGCCGACCAAATTCCGCTTCACGTTGACGGCGATCCGTGCGGCGCCCTGCCCGCGCACTTCACGGTTGAACCGGGCTCGTTGCGCATCATCGCGCCTTAATTGGACAGTCAATACCCCAGGCTCTTGTCAACCAGGTTGCGATAGGGGCGGCCTTCGATGCACCGCTGGATATTGTCACAGAACAGTTCGAAGGCCTCGTCCGTATTTTCGCGTCCGAGTCCCGCGGTATGGCCCGTGATGATCACATTGGGCAAATCCCAAAGGGGACTTTCGGGGGGAAGGGGTTCCTGCTCCGTTACATCGAGTCCGGCCCCGGCGATCCGCCCCTCTTGTATGACGCGGACTAGCGCCTCCTCGTCGACGGTGCTTCCCCTACCGACATTGATAAAAATGGCGTCGGATTTCATCGAAGCAAAGGCATCGGCGTCCATAAAGTGCCGTGTTTCGGGCGTATTGGGCAAGGTCGAAACAACGACGTCGCAGGCCTCGAGAAACGTGGGCAATGCGGCTCCGGTGTAGATGGCTTCGAATCCTTCCGGTTGGTCCCCCCGTTGGTTGTAGCCAATGATCCGGGCGCCGAAGGCGTGGCACAGGGGAACAGTATACGTGGCGATGTCGCCCGTGCCGATGAATCCGACCGTCTGGCCTCCCAGGCTACGGTATCCGAATCGTTCGGGACACCATACATGCTCTTGTTGCCAACGGAA
>PWNM01000191.1 GCA_003557825.1 Candidatus Hydrogenedentota bacterium
AATGCTTCAGGAGTTTGGATATGATCCGTATTACATGCAGCGTCATTCTAATGTTAGCCTTATTTGCGGGCTGTCAGCACATGCCTCCTGAACCCGCGGAGCCGGTTAGGGTACCAGACGTGGAAGAACCGGCTTACGAACCATTCCGGCCCGAAAGTCCGCCGCCTATGCCATCGTTGGATAGCTTGGCCGGACGTACTATCTGCATCGATCCGGGGCATGGCGGTCGATGGCCGGGAGCCGTTGCGCCCTCCAATCAACTTCGTGAGAGCGACATCAATCTCCGGGTAGCTCTGCGGTTGAGGGACGTGCTTGAAGACGCCGGGGCCAGAGTCGTTCTGACGCGTACAGATGATAGCCCGCTTCATCCGGATCTTCTGTCTGAGGACCTTTCGGCTCGAGCAGCGATCGCAAACCGCGAAGAAGCGGATGTGTTTATCAGCATCCACCATAATGCCTATATTGATCCAACTGTTGAGATGAACGATCTGGAGGTCTACTATCAACTCGCCGATAGTGGCCCCAGCCTGGATGTCGCCCAGTCCTTGACCTATGGGTTGGCCCGTTGGTTTCGCCAGGATGCCGAAAATAAACGACTGTTACCGGGTAACTACCGGGTATTGCGTGAAGCAGAGGTACCCGCCGTTCTAACCGAGGCAGGATACCTAACGCATGGTCCAATGGCCTTCTATCTAATGACAGATCATGCGGTTGACGCCCAGGCAAACGCCCTTGCGGCCGGGTTGGCCCATTATTTCGACCTCGACCCACCCCGGGTACGTGATATAACCTTGCTTGACACCTCCCGTTCTGATCTTCAGGCCATGCGTATACGCTTTTCCCTTGGCGTTCCCATCAACCCTCATAGTGTTCGAGTTCGTGTCAATGGCGAGTCAGTCCCTGGCCTGGCGAAAATGGCCAACAATAGCATCATCTGGACTTTTGATGAACCCTTGCCCAATGGTGATCTAGAAATCGATGTATTCGCACGAAATGGAGAAGGAGCATCGGTTGCCGTCCCGGCTTTTATTACAATAGATCGTCCCGTTGAGACGTTGTTGGTGCGTCAAATTCCGGAACTGGCTCCCGTCGATCCCGATATCGAATTATTGTATGAGATACATGCGTTGGATGCCTTGGGAAAACCTGTCGCTGACGGGACAGAGATTGAGGTGACCGGTCGAGAAAAACCACTATCAACGCGCGACGGCCGAGCTGCGTTTTACCGCTTTGCCCGTGATATCCGTGGCCCCGTTATGTTCAATAGCGGAGGTGCGGAAGCCACCATATCGCCCCAATTCGGCGGCGAAGAAATGGCCACGCTGCGATGTCTCGATGCCCTGACCGCCCGTCCCATCGGCGGCGTCATCGCGATGGCCGACGACCAACCGGTCGCAACATCGACGCCGGAAGGCTGGCTGGTTATACCGACGGAGCACGCGCGTGTCGAATTGAACCGTTTTGGGTATGAATCTTTGGGGGTTAATCTGGCACGAACCCACAATCTGGTCGAGATGCGACCCAAATTGGATGGTGTTTTGCATGGTCGACGAATTGTGCTCGATGCGGCCCATGGAGGTCGCGAGCCGGGGCGAATTGGCCCCACCGGTGGTCGGGCCAGTGATATCAATCTCGATGTGGTACAGCAACTGGCTGCCCGTTTGCGCGATGCCGGCGCGTCGGTGTTTTTGACTCGCGAGGACGACTCGGATCTGTCACCCATGCAACGCCTAATCCGTGCCGAGAGTCATAACCCCGATATTCTGGTTTCTGTCTCATATGGCATAGATATCCAGGAATCCAGACTGCTTGGAGGGGGGGGAGTGCTTCGGCGTACGTCTGATCCCGGTTTTGCTGCTCATCATCCTGGGAGTCAACTGGGCATACGACTCGGTTCGAGCATTAGCGGGGAGTTGCATGGCCGCGTTGCCGTCGTGCCTTCTGCCGCGTACCTTATTCAACAAACCTCGTGTCCTGCAGTATTGGTTCATCCTGCCCCTATCGACGGATCATACGTTGAACGGAATTATCGAGACGCTTCTAGAAGACGCCAAGATGCCGACGGGATTTACCGGGGCATAGTCCGATTCTTTGGCGGTGAACCTTGACAGGAATATGACGATCTGACATATTCCTGGCGTTTTGATCTAACCCAGACGAAGCATCCCTTTGGCGGTTTCCCGATGTTTCAAACACGTAAGCTGTTGTTATTTAAGGGTTTATCCTTCATTATTTTGATCATGTTTCCCTCCACTCTGTGCTGGCATCTCACTTGCTTACAACAACGTAGCTGAAACAGATCCCAGGGTTTCAGACAGATTGTTGGAGGGTATTCACATGGAGTGTGAATGGCTATATACGCCCGATGTGTTCGGTGAAACGCCATTGACACGTGTTGCAAAAAGCGGACATGCCGCTATTGCCCGTGTCATGGTAATGCAGGAAATAAACGACTCTCACCGCGAGGTTCCCGCCCTGTCCCCGCTGCATCGTGCGGCCTATTGGGGCTATGAAGACGCCGTTCGGGACTTGCTTGCGGACGGGGCCGATCCCATGGAAATGGATGACATGGGCGAAACGGCCCTGCACAAGGCGGCGAGATTAGGTAATTTTGAGACGGTACAGGAATTGCTCATCAATGGTGCCGAGCCCAATATCCCCAATAGTTTCGGATTTACTCCGCTACACTGGGCCGCACTGACGGGACAAGAAGAGATCGCTGAGTTATTGATTGAATCAGGTGCAAATGCACATGCCCGGGACTGGGTAACTGGCGGGTTGACACCCTTTGATTTTGCTCGTTGCCTTGGCTATCGGGACCTGGCTGAGCTTCTCGAACGGCATATGGCAATTCTATAATTCCCCCCTATTGCTTGCGGCGATCTCTGGTCGCAAGTTGCATTCTCCTACGATGGCATTGGATAATCGGGGCTGCTTCTGCCGGATTGCTTCGTCAATTTGGCATAGGTGTCTGTTACGAAAACCATCGCAGAGGAGCCCAATGGCATCTATGACCCGTCAACGAGAACCAGATTATCGACAGTTTGTGAAAGTTTTGGAACGGACCGAGTGTCCCGACCATGTTCCACTCTATGAACACATTGCGAGCGGCGGGTTTATCGCGCGGCGGACGAACACGCCCTTTGATACCCTTACGCCTGACCATCCGGACTACTGGAAAATCTATGTCGATTTCTGGATAGGCATGGGGTTTGACATAGTCCCCATGGAGATCCCGCCCGATCTGCCCCTTGAACACCACGAAGACGCTTTGGGAAAGCTGTCCCATGGCAGCGAGGCTACTGTTACCATCCGCACCATGGAGGACTTCGAGAACTATCCCTGGCCCGATCCGGCTGCGCCTATCGATTTCAGCCATTTCGAGCGGGTGGCCGAATTGCTGCCGGAAGGGGCGAAAATAGTTGGAGGCGTCTGCGCTGGGCCCTACGAATGGGCGACCAACCTTATGGGCGTCGAGGGGCTCTCCATTGCCCTATGCATGGACCCTGAACTCGTCGACCAGGTTTTCAACGCTATCGGAGCGCTGCATGTGGGCGCAGTAAAGCAATTGGCTACCATGGATGCTGTTTGCGCGCTCCGACAAGGCGATGATCTGGGGTTCAAAACGGCCACGTTTCTCGCTCCCGAGCATCTGCGGCAGTATGTGTTCCCCATTTACAAACAAATGGCGGCTGCGGCCCATGGCCAAGATAAACCATTCATTCTTCATTCGTGCGGTAATCTGGAGGAGGTCTACGAGGATCTCATCGAGGAATGCCGCATCGATGCCAAGCACTCTTTTGAGGATGTGATTTTGCCGGTAACCGAATTCAAGAAACAGTATGGCGACCGAATTACGCCTTTGGGCGGGCTCGATGTGGACCGGATCTGTCGCCTCGAGGAGGATGAGCTCCGTCGTTATGTACGCCGCGTCGCCGAAGCTTGTTTTGCCGATGGATTTTGGGCCATGGGTACCGGCAACTCACTCACCAACTATATGCCCGTCGAAAACTACATGGTCGTAGTCGACGAGAGCATGGCGATCCGGTAAGGACCGATTGAATGCCTCCATGTTCACCCGATGCTAGACGATTGTATGTCATTGCCTGTCATGTACTGTGGCGCGAGCTGTCCTATTTTGCTTCGTTGTCGAAGCATGTGTACGACTTTTGTTACTTGCCCCAAGGGCTGCACAATACTCCGGATATCCTGCGGAGCGAGCTCCAAAAGGCCATTGATGAGGCCCCCGATGAATGCGAGGCCGTCCTCATCGGCTATGGACTGTGCAGCAACGGGATCGAGGGTATCGTCGCTCGGGACAAGCCGTTGGTGGTGGTTCGAGGCCATGATTGCATCACCTTTCTCCTCGGTTCGAAAGAGCGGTATCGCGAATATTTTGATTCCCATCCCGGTACCTATTGGTATAGTCCCGGCTGGATCGACACCAACACCCAGCCCGGTAAAGACCGGTACGAAATGACTTTGCAGCATTATATCGACACCTACGGCGAGGAAAACGCTCAGTTCCTTATGGAGATGGAGCAAGCCTGGATGCGCAACTACTCGAACGCCGCCTATGTGGATCTGGGTTTTGGCAATACCGAGGCCTATCGGGACTATACCAAGGCCTGTGCCGAATATATGCAATGGCAGGCAGACATCCTCGAAGGCGATTCCTCGCTGGTCGTCGATTTTCTCGAAGGGCGCTGGGATGACGACCGGTTTCTTGTGGTCCAACCGCGCGAGACCATTGTACCTTCCCATGATGAAACCACCGTTATCACGACGCGTAAGGTCGACTGATGTCCATGGAATCGGATCCCCAACACACCGAACGCGTTTGGACCGTGGGCGGAGTTCCGTTCAATGTGCGCGTGGCCGTGATCATCACGCTGGCCACGATATTGCCTATCATCAACCATTATCATAATGTGGCCGGTTTACTCGGAGACGTTTGGGAGCATCTTCAGCATCGGCCTACAGCCCATGCCTACGACCAGGTATTGTTCTATTTTCTGATCCCGATGCTGGTCATCGTGCTGGGGTTTCGGGAATCACCGAAACACTATGGTTTTTGTCTTGGTAAATGGCGCGAAGGCCTGCTCTGGACATTGGCCGTGTGCCCCCCTATGTTGATAGCACTGTGGTTTGTGGTCCGGTATTCCGATATGCAGACCTACTATGCGTGGACGGCATACGGCCGCGTCCATGGGATGGATCAGGTCGATTCCGGTATGGCAGCCATACCGACCTCGGCCCATCTTGCCATGGCATACCAATCGACGCTTGCTTTGGTCCCTTGGGAGTTTCTGTGGCGTGGATTTGTCCTGTTCGGATTGGCCCGTGTCATCGGACCCGGCCCAGCTATTTTTGTGCAAGCCATGCCTTTTGCGCTGTTGCATATCGGGAAACCCGAGATTGAGACCATCACTACTATCTTTGGCGGAGTGGGATTCGGGTTTGTCGCCTGGCGAACCGATAGCTTTCTTTACGCATTCATTATTCATTGGGTCATTTTGGTGTTCACGAATTTGGCAGCTGTCGGCGTCTTTGGATGATACTGTCCAAGACGTTGCGCATGCATCATAGGAAAAGACATGAATCTACCACGTTCCAGCGGCATTTTGTTGCATCCCACTTCCTTACCCGGACCCTATGGAATCGGAGACCTAGGACCCGAGGCGTACAAATTCGCCGACTTTCTGGTCGATGCCGGTCAGCGGGTCTGGCAGGTGTTGCCCTTGGGGCCTACGGGATTCGGCGATTCACCTTATCAGAGCTTCGGGGCCTTTGCGGGAAACCCTCTACTTATCAGTCCAGAGAGGCTGCTCGACGATGCGCTCGTCACGCAGGGGGATTTGGCGGCTTGTCCTGATTTCCCGGCGGACAAAGTTGACTATGGTCCTGTGATTACTTGGAAAAAGGTCCTATTGGCCAAGGCTTACGACCGATTTGTCGCCGGCGACTTCGGCGAACTGCGCAGGGATTTCGAACGATTTTGCCACGATCAGGCCCATTGGCTTGACGCCTTTGCGCTGTTCATGGCGCTTAAAGATGCCCATGACTATGCTCCTTGGACCCAATGGGAGCCTGCGTTGGCCCGGTATGAGGAAGAAGCGGTGGCCCAAGCCCGCCGCGATCATTCCAAAGCCTTTGAGATCAGCCGTTTCTCGCAGTTTCTGTTCTTCCGTCAATGGACGGCATTGCGGCGATATTGCAATGATCGGGCCATTCGAATCGTAGGGGACATTCCTATATATGTTGCCCACGATAGCGTTGATGTCTGGGCGAATCAGGAAGTTTTTCAGCTTGATGAGAAGGGGGATCCCACTGTTGTAGGCGGGGTACCACCGGATTATTTTTGCGCAACCGGTCAGCTTTGGGGGAATCCCTTGTACCGATGGGATTATCTCGCTGATACAGGCTATGCTTGGTGGATCGATCGAGTCCGTGCCGTGCTTCATATGGTTGATATCGTTCGTATCGATCATTTTCGGGGATTCGAGGCCTACTGGGAGGTTCCCGCTTCACATACGACTGCTGTTGATGGCCGTTGGGTGGAAGGGCCGCGTGATGGTTTGTTCGACGCGCTACGCGGGGCTTTTGGTGAGGACCTACCGATTATCGCCGAGAACCTGGGCGTGATTACCGACGAAGTTGAAGCGCTGCGCGAACGGTTCGGCCTACCCGGCATGGCTGTACTTCAGTTTGGATTTGGTCGCAACGCCAAGGAGTCGTCTTTCCCGCCCCATATATTTACGCAAAACCTGGTCGCCTATACCGGTACGCATGACAATGACACCTTGCTTGGATGGTGGAAATCTATGCGTAAGGAAAAGGAGGCCCGTGCCTTTATCCGTAAATATTTGAACACGACAGGACGCGAGTTTAACTGGGTCTGTATTCGGGCTATCATGGCGTCGGTCGCGGATACCGCG
Organism: Candidatus Hydrogenedentota bacterium; assembly: GCA_003557825.1. Lineage (GTDB taxonomy): Bacteria > Hydrogenedentota > Hydrogenedentia > Hydrogenedentales > SLHB01 > PWNM01. The sequence continues at coordinate 6,939 of PWNM01000191.1, forward strand.
GTGTTTCCGTTACAGGATGTGCTCGGGCTAGGTAGCGAGGGACGAATGAACCGTCCCGGCTATGGCATAGGAAATTGGTCATGGCGATTTGAGGCAGACAGTCTTCGCCCGGAATGGAGCGAACGTCTCCGGGATATGGCCGAGACCTATGGCCGCTTGCTGGACTAATTCGGGAATCGTTTTCGAACGTAGCACCAGATGAGTTGGAGGGAGTCCCCATGGAGAAGCTGCTCATGATTGCACTGACGACGCTGGTGGCAATATCACCTGTTTCCGCCGCAGAAGAGGGTCCACGAAGCGTGTCTGTGTTGGATTATGGGGCTGTCGGTGATGGTGAGACCGACGATACGGCAGCGATTCAGGAAGCTCTGGATACCGTAGGACCGAATGGCGTTATTCACCTTCCTGCAGGCGCATATGTCCTCACTGATGGTCTTGTGGTCCCCAATGGCGTTTTACTCGAAGG
>PWNM01000503.1 GCA_003557825.1 Candidatus Hydrogenedentota bacterium
AAGAATCCGAGAAGATACATGGAGACCACCGCCGGTTTGTGCTTGGAGAAGCGCAAACGGATCAACTGCCATTGCGACAGCGTGGCGGTGGACTCAACGGGGCCGCTCATGTCGGGTCCGCCCTCCGGCACAGCGGGGACGACACCTTCCGGCTGGAATTCGGCCTTTTGGTCCTGATGTTTTTCCTCGGCCTTCACCGGCTGCCTCCTTCAAAGCGAATGCGCGGATCGAGCCAAAGCAGGAGAAGATCGCTGACGAGCGTCCCGATAACACCGAGAACGCTCAGAACCATGAGCATCGATGCGGCGACGTAGACATCTTCAAGCATCAAGCCGTCGAGAAGCAGCGGCCCCACCATGGGAAGACTGAGGACAATCGCGACAATGGCCCCGCCCGAGACAAGCTGCGGGAATATACCGCCCACTCCCGATATAAACGGGTTCAGGGCGAGGCGCACGGGGTACTTGACGAGGAGCTTGAAGGGGCGCACCCCTTTGGCGCGCGCCGTCGTCACGTAGGGTTTCTTGAGTTCGTCGAGGAGGTTGCCGCGCATGACGCGGATCATCCCCGCCGTGCCCGCCGTGGCGATGACGACAATCGGCACCCAGATGTGCTTCAACAAATCCACCACCTTGCCCCACGTCCACTCCGGAGCGGTGGCATATTCCGGTGAAAACAGTCCCGAAACGTTCATACCAAGGTAGCGGTCTGCCCAATACATTATAAGGATGGCAAAAAGGAAATTCGGCAGACACATACCGATGAACCCGATAAAAGAGAGGACGTAGTCCCCCACCGAATACTGGCGCACCGCTGAATAGATGCCGATGGGCAGAGCGATCAACCATGTGAAAAGAATCGTCCCGAGTGACACCCAAAAAGTAAGCATTATCCGTTCGCCCACCATTTCGTTGACGGATCGCTGGGTGTCCATGGAGCGCCCCATCTCGCCTTGGAGCAGGCCCCTGTCCGAGGAATCAAAAGAGAAGAACCAAAAAACACCGATCCAGCGCAGAAATTGCTTCCATAACGGCTCTTCGAGATGGAAAAGCTCACGCAGACGCTCGGTCTCTTCGATCGCCTCCCGGTCCCCCGTCGCCTCCAGTTGCATGATTCTCGTCTCGATGAAGTCGCCGGGCGGTGCCTGGATGATCACAAAGATGCAAACGGCCATGATGAGAAGGGTCGGCACAAGGATGATAAGCCGCCGACCGATAAAGGGATGGCGGACCCCGGCGTAGACGAGGGCCAAACCGGTCGCGACAATGACGAGACGCCACATTAGCTGCCCGAAACCGTCGTCATCAATGCGCTCGCGCGTCTCCGGGTCGAACGCCCCACGGGCCGGCGTGGCGCGGATCATCTCCCGTTTCATCTGCGCCAAGGCGCCCGGAGAGTCCCGCGGTTCATCAAAGAAATACGTTTCGATGCCGGTGTTGGCGGGCGTGGCATAGGCCCACCCCTGCAGCGCCACCCGTGGAACATTGCGGAATCCGTTCTGCACCACGGTGAGGGCGGGCGGCGGCGTGCTGATGCCGATCGACCAGACCTCCTCCGCTGTGACCGCCGCCATCTCCTGGAAAATCGCCACCCGCTCCTCTTGCGTGGGAGCCGAGAGAGCCTGCACGTAGCGCTCCATATTCTCGCGGGCCGGGCTTCCCGGGGGCGGCTCCAACCCGGTCGCGTCCTCTGCGCCGAATAGCCCTCCGGTAAGGAACCACTGGGCGTATCTGATAGCATAGTTCGACATCGGTCTCACTGGTGCAAAGGTCCTCGGCTCGACCAGCGGATGGAACTCGCTTTCACCGGTCCACACAATCATGTCGACGTCGCCCGCACTGTTATTGGCGAAGAACAGTCTTTGGCCGCGCTCCCGGAAAGACACCCGGATGCCCACCGCCGCCCAGTCGTCGACAACAAACTGCGCCGGCCCTTCACCCGTGAAAACGGTGAAGTCCATAAAAAAGGTGAGCCGGGTACCGTCCGGCAAAGTCCGCATGCCTTCGCGGTCCCGCCGGGTCAGGCCAATGCCGTCGAGGAGCGCGTTCGCGCGATCCGGATCGTAATCAACGTAGCTATACCGGAATTTTTCGCTCTCAAACGGCGACCCCGGTCCCGGATCGGGCTGGGCGGGCTTCCCCACCCCATGGTAGAGGGAGTCGATGATCGCCTGCCGGTTGATGGCGAGGGAGAGCGCGCGGCGGAAATCGCGCTCACGCAGGATCTCCGCCTTGGCTTCCGTCACAGGATTGTCGGCACGACGCGTGATGTTGAACGATACCTGCCAGTCCGAGCGCGTCGCGGGATACCAGTGATACACTTCGTAATCACCGGACTCGCGCCCCTCCATGAGCATCGTATAGTTGTCGAATCGCAAGCCGCGGTCCTGCATGGTGGCGAAGCCGGTCGCCGCCGCAATGGGAAGGAGGAGGGCACTGCGCACCTCGAAAAGAATCCGGTCCACGTAGGGCAATTGGTTTCCCTCCGGATCGACGGCCCAGAAATACGGGTTACGCACAAAGCCCTCCGGCGGATTCACACGGTGCGTGCGGTAAATCCACGGCCACATGCGGGGATACTCGGGATTGCGGAATCCATCGAGGCTGGAATACAATGCCCGCGGTGTGAGCAATCCCGTCACGCGCATGGCGTCCTCGATGAGTTCTTGATCACCGAGATCTGGATGATAAGGCTCGAGATAATGCCTCGGCGAGAAGAGTTCCTGCCCGCCGGCAAGAACTTCGAGAAACATGCCATACGGAGCGGGGAACTCGAAACGCACGGTGTAGTCGTCCACCTTCACGATGCGGCCCGGTTCACCCTTCACCGTCATCCATTCGGGCACATCGAAGAGCAAGTTCCGCTCCTTTTCCCACCAATACAAAATATCACCCGCCGTGAACGGATGTCCGTCCGACCACCGCACGCCGCGGCGCAGGTAAAAGGTCCACTCTCTGCGGTCTTCGTTCACCGACCATCCGCGCGCGAGGTGCGGCCGCACCGGATAACCCATGGGCGACCAACGGACGAGCCCGGCACTGGAGAGCCGGTTCCTAATTGTGATGGAGTCGCCCATAAAGGCCGCCAAACGCACCCATGTTCCACCGTAATTGCCGATATCATCGACCCCCTCGAGGACAAGCGGCTCCGGCCCCACCCTTTCCTCCACGGGAGGCAGGTGACCCTCCTCGACCAATTCGCGCAAAATGGGTGACTCCCCTTTCGGCCACCAAGCACCTTCCCGGCCGGCCTCATAAGCGACGTCGCGCTGCACCACCGGCAGCTCCTCGGGCACATGCACCCCCCGGCGGGCCTGATCATAAAAGTCCGCCTCCGGGGGCGGCTCCGGCAAGCCCGTGCGGATGTCCGGCCGCAGTAGCCACCCCCAGATCAACAGGGATACGAGGAAGCCGAGGATCGTGCCCGCCGCCCAAAAAAACGGTGAGGGCCGGAGCCGATCGACCATCTTCATCTTAACAAAATTTCAAGCGCGGGTCGCTCCCAACGGCATTCAATTATCCATTTCGATGCGGAACCCGATGATATCCATCGGGAGTCTCTCGGAATTGCCCTGATGCTGACCAAGAAAATAGATCATGTTGCCGCTCCGCACCCACGTGCCATGGCTGTAGGTTGCGGTTGAATGCCGGTCGAGGAAGACACTCTCCCACTCACTCCTTCCCGCAGGCGTGGCATAAATCCGAATCCGGCCTTCCTGGATTGTCCTCTTGAAGACTATATTGCCAAGAGAGAACAGACTACCGTCGGGAACTCCTGAAGTAGCGACATTGAACTCTTCTTCGTCCGGCCCCCGGTAATAATGGACGTTGGTGCCGGAAACGACCGTCGAGAAATGCACACTTCCATTGTCCGTAAGAAGGAATCCGGGAGAGACGGAAATTCGGTCCCCGACGCCGAGTTCGGTCGGTTCGCCGATCTTCAAATCTCTAAGGTCCATGAACGGTACCTCAAGCGACTGCCCGTCAATGTTCTCCCACCCGCTCTCGGCCGTTGGGTCGACGGTCGTCGCATAGTAGAGGCCGCTCTGCAAAGGCGCGGGCGAGCCTTGGTACCTGGCATGTAAGACGAGGTGAAATGCATCCTGTGCAAACCTCAGGCTACCGTAGGGGCCCCATCGGGGGTTGGCACCCTGCCCGTGGCTCAGTCGGAAGTTCGGTGTCCACTCTTCTCCGTCGTAACGGGTAATATGATAAGATCCGCTGGTGTGCCCGCCGATGCGCCACATGGCGATCAACTCGCCCTCGTTGTTTACTCTGAAGGTCGGGTAGGTCACGCGTTCATAATTCTCGCCCTCGCGCAAGTAGTTCTGTTTATCGTTGAACAAACTTATGTCCCAATTCTCGGCCGTCGCCGCACCGGGGACGGAAACGTTGTAGTTGAAGAAGTCATCCGGAAATTCGGATTCCGTGTACGCGTGCATGTCATACAACAAGTGAATCGTGCCGTCTATCGGGCTGATGCCGATGGAGATCCAGTTGTGTGCGTCGCCGATCATTGGATTCCCGCGAAAACCGATGTGCCGGTGGGGAAACTGTATCGTCGACCATTCGTCTTCATTGATGTGCCGCCGCGACAGCATCACGTGGCGGTTTTCCATGCCGCCATGGTACCATGCCACGAAAAGATAGTCTCCGTGTATGCGAAACCCTCCGCCGCGTGCGTTGATGTTGCGCCCGAACTGCACCTCACCCGAAAAATACAGGGCGTCGTCTGTTACACGCTCGCGGCTTTCCACGGTGATATTCAGCCTGCGCTCCACACGCAAACTATCGTAATCGTGGAAGATCACCTTGGCCCAGTGACCATCGGTCGCCGTCGGATCTTCCGGAAAATACAGGTAGCGCTGCAAAGACTCGCTCCAGATGTAAGGCGCGGCCAGCGTGAAGACCTCGCCGATGAAGTCGCCGGTGTCCCGCCGGAAGAAATTCCCCTCCACAGTGGGATAGCTGTTCCAGTTGATGGCACCGAGAACTGCGCTAAGGTTCAGGAAAATTACGGATTTTAACAGAACATTCCGGAGTTTCATTGGTATCGAATTGGTTGTTATGGTCTTTCAGGGGTTAACTCGTGAAAAGTCTCAGCGCATCCGTGCATTCCGCAAGTTCATGCTCCTGAAATCCGGAGCCGAACGCCAACGAAGGGATAAACACGAATGCAGACTAAAGAACGACTGCGCTGACAATCGGACGATAGTCAACTGAACAAGTGAATCCTTCCGCAGACACATGAGACTGGAAAGATTCCGGTTTTCCTAATAGTAGGAATCGAGGCGGGTGAAGATACGGTCGCCCGCGACAGGGATCCAGATGCTCGGGGACTCGTTGGAACCGGGGCTCTGCTTGACAAACATGCGCACACCCCATTCGTTTCATTCGCTCCATTCGCAGTTCCCACCGCCCGAGCACACGCTTTTTTCAACTACGAATCAGCCGAATCAAACGAATCTTTTGCTCGGCATCGTACGCCGACTAAAAACACCCTGAGGCATGTTTCGCGAGCCGCATGAAAGACAAGAGCCTTTTACCATGGAGCTATTCGTGCGGGGAACGAACCAGCTCAAAGGTGCGCAAGCAGCGGTCAATCCGCTCCTTGCGCGTCTGCCACTCCCGTTCATGCATTTAACGAGAAATAGGGCCAAATCGCGGTCAGTCAATGCCCTGCATCAGAGGTAACGGGTGCGGGCTCTTTGAGCCATTGCGGATCACTGGTCTCAAACCAGTTGCGTGCCGCCAAGCGGCCGCCCCATCCTACAAATACAAAAGCTTAGACGCCAATCCGCTGGACTCGGACGGACTGACGAACAACCCTCGCAAAAACAGAGTAGTATCGTTCCCAAACAAGAAGCACCTTTGATCCAGCGTATGCGGATCGCTGAAACCTAAAAAGCGACGATGAACCGACCGAACATTCTCTTTCTCATGAGCGACGAGCACCGCGCCGACGTCACTGGCTATGCGGGAGACTCCGTTGTTCATACGCCCAACCTCGACTGGCTCGCCGAGAGCGGCGTGGTCTTCCGCAACGCCTATACCCCCTCCCCGATTTGTGTGCCCGGTCGTCAGTGTTTGACCTCGGGGCAGTTGCCGAAGACGTGCCAATGCGAGGGCTGGGTGGATCTGCAACCGGGCTACCCAACCTTTCCCCGGCAGTTTTCCCGATACGCCTACAACGCCGTCTGCAGCGGCAAACTCCACCACCTGACCCAGGACCAAATGCAAGGTTGGACAGCGCGCATCGCCCCCGATGGCGCGTGCGGTGATGGCTACATCGAAAACCGCGTTCCCGGAGAATTCGAACGCTACACACCCGCACCCGGCACGGGCAAATGGCCCACCCAACGGGAAATCGAGGAAGCGAGGGCTGCCGAAGGGCCTAACCAGCGGTTCGACGCGCACGCCGTAAGCGCTACCTTCAACTTCTTCGACCGCTACTTCGAAGACCGCGAATACCGCCGCCCGCAATCCCACCGCCCCTTGCTCTTCAAGCTCAGCCTACGCCAGCCGCACTACCCTTACTTCACCGATCAGGCGCGCTTCGACCACTACCTCCCGCGCGTACCCATCTACAGCGAACCGCCTTGCGACCATCCCGTCCTCTCCCTCAGCCAGCAGTTCGACACCGTTGATGTGTCCGACGATGCCATCCGCCGGGCCACCGCCGCCTATTACGGCATGATCGACCAAGTGGACACCTACTACGGCCAAGTCATGGACAAGCTAAAGGCCCTCGGGCAAGACCTCGACGACTGGATCATCGTTTACACCTCCGACCACGGGGAGATGCTGGGACAGCACGGCATCTGGGAGAAGGGCCGTTTCTATGAGGGAAGCGTCCGCGTACCCCTCATCATCCGCTGGCCGAAAGGATTCGAAGGGGGACGCGTTGTCGATGAAAACGTCAATCTCTGCGACCTTTTCGCGACCCTCTGCGATCTGGCCGGCCTTGAAATCCCCGGCAATCTCGACAGCCGCAGCCTCGCTCCCCTCCTCCGGGGTGAATCCGTGAACTGGCGCAACGAGACGATCTCGCAATACCGGTCCTTCGTCATGATCAAACAGGATCACCTCAAATACCAATACTACGGCGAAGACATCCCGGAAGTGCTCTTCGATCTGCGGGCCGATCCCGGTGAAACGAAAAACTTCGCCGGGGACGCTGCTTACGCGCAATACATGCGCGCATTCCACCAACGGCTTGCCGAACTGGGGCACGGACCCAACGCCGACCCGCACTACATAAACGCAGGGTATTAAATTAGCCTTGAGGCAGACGCGGGCTGAGGTTCCATGCGCTCGCCAAGATGCGCGAACATGTCGGCGATCTTGTTCGCCGAAGCGGCATGGAGGGCACGCGCCATGGCGATCTCCT
>PWNM01000605.1 GCA_003557825.1 Candidatus Hydrogenedentota bacterium
CGGACGATGTCCAGATGACCGGGCTGGAGGAAGTGGATGGGTTCGAGCACGCCGAATCCGATAAGGGGATGGCGGCGAATCAGCAGCCACTCGTCGTTTTCGAGCCGTGCCGGTTTATTGAGCACGCCATCGGGAATGCCCACCTTGCCGATATCGTGAAACGCCGCGCCGATGCGCAACACATCGATGTCTTGCTGCGGCATGTCCAGGCGACGGGCGATGGCAACGGCGATGTCCCGGACCCGCTGACTGTGGAACTGGGTATAGGGGTCCCGGGCCTCGAGAAGCAGCGCCATGGATTCGACCGTGGACAGATGAGACGCCTCGACATCGTAAATGAGCCGCACGTTTTGTAGGGCCGCAGCGGCGTGGTTCGCCATGATACTGAGGGTCTTCAGGTCGCTCTCGGTAAACTGTCCACCGGCTTGTTTCTGGCTCACGTTGAGCACAGCCAAGGCATTGCCATTGACTTGGCTCTCGCGGTCGATATGTCGGTCATTCGAGATTTTGCGCTCGAGGGGTACCGAAATAAACGACTGGTCGCTAAGATGCCGGCTCATTTCCGCCACTTCAGGGCGCTGGGCCAAGTCTTCGACGAGGAGCGGCTTGGCGTTTTGCGCCACCCATCCGGCGATGGTACGGGTCGTCTCGACTTGTTGGCCGACCACATCATCGGGCAAGCCGACGCTGGCGCGGATCTCCATAATCCGGCCATCTTCCGTGGCCACCATGAGCGAACCGCGGGTCGCGTTCACCCGTTCCAGGGCCGCCCGAAGCACAAAGTCGAGGAGATGTTGTTCATCGTGAATGGTGGCGATGCGCTCGCTGATGTTGAACAGCTCGGTAAGCTCGAGTAGCCGGGCGTTTTCGTTCATCAACCGGTGGCGTTCCATGGCATTCGAAATCGCCAGTTTGACTTCGCTCAGGCTAAACGGTTTGAGAACGTAATCGTAGGCCCCTTCTTTTACGGCGGCCCGGGCGCTATCGAGGGTGGCATAGGCGGTCATGACGATGGGGATAAGGGACGGCCGAACTTTGCGCGATTCCTGCAGCAGTTTTATACCGTCCATCTCGGGCATCATGATGTCGGTCAACAGCAACACAATGTCGTCGGATGCCGCGAGCTCTTGAAGCGCAGCCTTGCCCCCAGGCGCCGTAACAACCGAATACCCTTCATCGGTCAGCACTTCGTGGAGGAGATCCCGGATAACCGGTTCGTCGTCCACCACGAGAATCTTGCTGGTTTGGCTCATTATTCCGTGTCCCACCCTCGTCAGCTTCTACCTATAAGCATACCATAAGTTGGCTATGCCGGGGGAAACACCAAACAGACTCCGCATATTGCGCCCTCCCCTATTCCAGTTTTTTTCGAGCTGCTTTGAGCGCATCTCGAACCCGGTTGGGGGCGGTTCCGCCCGGATTGTCCCGACGGGCCAGCACACTATCCAGCCTAAGCTGATCATGTATGTCCGCCTCGATGGCCGGCGCAAATTGGCGAAACTCATCGAGCGTCAGCTCGGGCAGCCGTTTGCCCCGCTCAACACAATAGCGCACCATGGCGCCGACCATACCATGGGCCTCGCGGAAGGGTACGCCTTTGCCCACCAGGTAATCCGCAATGTCCGTCGCCTCGAGGAATCCGTCCTTCGCCGCCTCGGCCATCCGGTCGGCATGGACCTTGATCGTCGGGATCATGCCCGCCACGACGGTCAAACAGGCCTCGATGGTAAGGGCCGTGTCGAATACAGGCTCCTTGTCTTCCTGCAAGTCCCGGTTATAGGTCATGGGCAGCCCCTTCATGAGGGTCAAAAGGCCCGTCAGGGCGCCATAGACCCGACCCGTTTTCCCCCGGACCAATTCGGCCACGTCGGGGTTCTTTTTTTGTGGCATGATGCTGGAGCCCGTGGTAAACGCATCGCCGATTTCGATGAAGTTATAGGCCGGGGCCAACCACAAAATCAGCTCCTCACACAACCGGGACAGGTGCATCATGGTTATCGCCGCATTCGAGCAAAACTCGATAAGGTAGTCTCGATCGGCTACGGCATCCATGCTGTTGGCCGTGATACCGTCGAATCCAAGGGCCTGCGCCACCCGCACCCGGTCGATAGGGTAGGGCGTACCGGCCAGGGCCGCAGATCCCAAGGGCAATACATTCACCCGCTTCCGCAGGTCGGCGAAACGTTCGGCGTCCCGTCCAAACATCTCGACATAGGCCAGCATGTGATGGGCCAACAGGACCGGCTGGGCATGTTGCAGGTGGGTACAGCCGGGCAAGACGACATCGATATGGGCCTCGGCAAAGTCAATAAACGCCCCGCACAGGTCTCGCAAACAGCCGATGATGGCATCAACGCGATCCCGGGCCCAGAGACGGATGTCCGTGGCGATCTGGTCGTTGCGGCTACGGCCCGTATGGAGCCGTTTGCCCGCGTCGCCTATCCGTTCCACCAAAGCCGCTTCGATGTTGGTATGCACGTCCTCGAGGGCCGGGTCCCATGTGAAGTCGCCGGCCTCGATGCGCGTACGTATCTCGTTGAGCCCCTGCACGATAGCGGCCACGTCGGCCTCGGTCAGTATGCCCTGAGCGCCCAGCATTTCGGCATGGGCGATGCTCCCCTGGATATCGTACAGTGCGAGTTGGGAATCAAAGGACACCGACTCGGTAAAGGCCTCGACCAGCGCATCGGTCTGTCCCTCGAACCGTCCTCCCCACAGTTTACTCATGGCGCGTCGTCCTTCCGACCGGTCACAACGCCTCGCCACGGGCATGCCGTTCGGCGATCTCGGCGACGTAGTCTTTATCTAGTTTCGGGAACAACACCACCGGCGGTTGCAGGGGTGTCCCGGCGGGCAAGGGGGTCTTGGCGGCGTCCCAACTGTCCGGACCGCCATCGGGACCGCCCACGAATACTTCGATACCCAAGGTTTCGGCCAGTTTGGCCGCGCCATCGGGTACAAAAGGAGCCATGGCCGCGCACAGCACCCGCACTACTTGACAACACACATACAACGTCGTGGCCGTTCGTTCGCGGTCGGTCTTTCGGGTCACCCAGGGCTGTTTTGTGTCGAAATACTGGTTTGCCCTCCGGCCCATTTCGATGAACCTTTCGACGGCCAGGCGGAACCGGAACTGGTCGAAGGCCTGAGCGATACCGTCGAGCTGTTCGGGCAGACTATCCAGCAGCGCCTGGTCCTCGGCATCGAAGGGACCCGGTTCGGGAACAACCCCGTCGAAGTTTTTCACAGTCATGGTGAGCGACCGATGGACAAAATTGCCGACCACATCGCATAATTCGCCGTTATAGCGATTCAGAAACTCGTCCCAGCTAAAGGCGGCGTCCCGCGATTCGGGCATGATGGCGCAGAGGTAATACCGCAGGGCGTCTCGGCTGAACCGCGTGAGGAAGTCGCGCACGCTGATCATGTTGCCCTTTGATTTCGAGCCTTTCTCGGCCTTGCCCGTCATGCGGTTCAGGATATTCAGGTATTCGTTGCCCACCACGTTGTCGGCGACGATAAAATCTCCCTGGCCCATGAGCATGGCCGGGAAAATGACGGCATGGAAGGGGATGTTGTCCTTCCCGATAAAGTGGACCAGCCGGGTGCTCGGGTCTTTCCACCACGTCTCCCAGGCCGCGGCGTCGTCTTTCGCTTCCACGCCCCATTGCCGGGTATTGGTCACATAGCCGATGGGCGCGTCGAACCACACGTAGATGCGTTTGTTCTGCGCTTCGGGATCGTCTACGGGTACGGGAATGCCCCAGTCCGTGTCGCGGGTGATGCACCGGTCCCGCAAGTCATCGACCCAGCCGTAGGCGATGCCGCGCACATTGGCCCGCCAATCGGGATGGCTGTCGAGCCAGGCTTTCAGATCGTCCTTGAAATCCCGCAGTTTCAGAAACCAGTGGGCAGACGGCTTCAGAATGGGCCTCGAGGTGTCGCCGGGAATGTTCGCCCGGGGCTCAATCAGTTCCTCGGCGGCATACTGGGCGCCGCAGTTTTCGCATTCATCGCCGTTGGCGTCCTCGTAACCGCATCGCGGGCAGGTCCCCTTCACATACCGGTCGGGCAAGTACATATCCGACTGCTCGGAATACCACAGGACCATCTCTTGCCGCTCGATATGGCCGCCTGCGTCGAGGGCCCGGAAAAACCGTTGTGTCGTATCGGCGTGCAGGTCCCATATGGTGCGACCATAAAGGTCATAGGAAATGCCCAGATCGGCAAAGGCCTCGGCATTGGCTTCATGATATCGGTCGACCACGTCCTTGGGCGAAGACCCCTCTTTAAGGGCAGTCAACGTTACCGGAACGCCGTGTTCGTCGGAGCCGCCGATATACAATACCGGCTTGCCCTTGAGCCGTAAATACCGCACGTAGATGTCCGCGGGTAAATAGGCCCCGGCAATGTGGCCCAAGTGGATATGGCCGTTGGCATAGGGCAACGCCGACGTAACCAAGGTCCGCGTGAACTTCGCGTCTGCATTCATGTAGACAACACTCCAATTCCATGGTACTCCGACAGCCCGCTGTCATGACAACCAAGGGGTGCGAACTCGAAAACCTGACAGGAAACCGCCCGAATCTGTATTCATGCGATAGGGTAGCATATTTCAGGCATATGGGGCATCCGGAAAGCTATCGATAGCGCCAGAATCCGGGCGTGAGCAACGTAAACAGCGTGAAGAGTTCCAGTCGTCCCAGAACCATGCATACCATGAGCGTCAGCAATCCACCGTTGGGGATGATGGCGAAGCTTTCTTTGGCTCCGACCAACTCAAGCCCTGGACCAGTGTTACTCATACAGGCGGCCACAGCTGACAAGGCAGACTCGAAGGGTAACCCCCACAGGGACATAAGTAGGGAAAATCCGCCCAGCGTGAGCGCGTATGCCCCAACAAACGTGAGCACTTCGCGCTGGGTTTCGGCGGACATAACGTCGTCCCCCACGCGCACCGCCCTGACCAGTTTGGGGGAGAATGTATGCTCGATGCGATGGTAGAGCATCTTGAGCAAGGCCATAAACCGGACAATCTTGATGCCGCCCGAGGTCGAACCAGCACTTCCGCCAATACACATGATTACCACCAGGGTCATGCGCGAGAAAAAGGGCCATGCATCTGAGTCAACCGTAACGAAACCCGTATTGGTTTGGATAGACGTAACGGTGAATACTGCACCCCGAAAGGAGGAACCAAGAGCCGGCATTTCATCAAGATCCCCATTACCTCCGAGGGGTGCGCCGCCCAATAACCCCGCCACGTTGAAGGTGACCAGCATGATGGTGATGAAAAGTATCGCCAGGTACAGCCGCCATTCGGCGTCGCTGAGAGCCATACGCCACCTTCTGCCCATGATGGCGAAGTACAAAGCGAAACTGGTACCCCCGGCGATCATAAATACGATACAGATAATTTCTACAGCGATGCTGTCGAAGGCCGCGATACTGAGGTTTTTCGTCGAAAAACCGCCGGTGGCCAGTGTGGCGAAGGTATGGCACAGGGCATCGAAAACGTCCATCTTCCCCGTGAGACGCAGGGCGATGGTCTGGATAATCGTCAAGGTAAGATAGATGGCAAAGAGTGTTTTCGCGGTTTCGCGCACACGAGGACGGAGTATTTTGGGGTTGGGTCCCGAAGCTTCCGATTTCATCAGTTGCTTTCCCCCGGCGCCCAACGTCGGCAACACAGCCAGGAACATCACAACGATACCAATGCCCCCTAACCAATGCGTCAAAGAACGCCAAAACAAGATACTTCGAGGAAGAGATTCGATGTCGTCTAGGATGGTCGAGCCGGTGGTGGTAAACCCGGAAAAGCTTTCAAAAAAGGCATGGACCCCGGTAATGGTACCGGTAAGAATAAAAGGGAACGCACCCAGGAATCCGGCCAATAACCAGCTGAAGACCACCACACAAAGCGCTTCTCGTTGCATGAAGCGCTCCGATGCATTCCTGCCGGCAAGGTACAGGGCAAATCCGACACCCCATGCCAATGCTGTGGCAATGAGGATGCCGGGAATCATCTTCCATTCATGGTAGATCAACGCCCAGATCACGGAGGGAAGAAACATTGCCCCCACTGCGAACGCCATATAACCCAATAGGCGGGCGACCAAGCCGATGTTCATAGAATTCCTCCAAAGGGAAAAACGGCTTAGCATAGACAATGGACTGGGGTAGGGTTCAACTTTTACTAGCCATCACCAGTCCGCCACCGAGCCGTCGGCATGCCATAGGCGGGGCGTATCCCAGTCGGTCCAATCCATGGCCCGGATGGCCGATTCATCCACCTCGATGCCCAATCCCGGTCCCTCGGGTATGGTCAGCCAGCCCTGCTCAACCTGCAAGGGAACCTTCAGATACCCCGTTCCAAGGCTTCCATGCTCCTGGATCAGAAAATTGGGCGTACACAGGGCAAACTGGATACAGGCGGCCAAGGCCACGGGACCCAGCGGACAATGGGGAGCCACGGCCATGTAATGGGTTTCGGCGGCCGCGGCGATTTTTCGAACTTCGGTGAGCCCTCCGGCATGGGCCAGGTCGGGCTGGAGGATGGCCGCCGCTTCTTTCTCGATGACTTGGCGAAAACCATGGCGACCGTACAGGCGCTCCCCCGTGGCAATGGGGATTGGCGTCGATTGCTTGACTGCAAGCAACGCGTCCACATTTTCGCACTGAACCGGTTCTTCGATGAAAAAGGGCCGCAATGGGCGCAACACGTCGGCCAAGGCAATGGCCATGGGCGGGGCGATACGACCGTGGAAATCCAGGGCCACATCGGCGTCGCCGGCCCCCTCCCGGGCGGCGGCCACCCGGGCTTCGACGGTGTTGAGCACGTCGAGGCCGTCGACGATCTCGGTGGCGTCGACGGGACCAAATTTCATGGCCGTAAAGCCCGCCTCGACGGCGGCGCGGGCGCTTTCACGAATCTGGGCCGGATCGCTGCCGCCGCAGGAACCATAGACCCGCACCCGGTCGCGACAGGCGCCGCCCAGGAGCTGATGAACAGGCAAATCCGCAAATTTTCCGAAAATATCCCACAGGGCCATATCGACCCCGCTCAAGGCGCTCATCAAGACGGGGCCGCCCCGGTAAAAACCGCTCCGATACATGCCTTGCCACAGGTATTCGATCCGAAGCGGATCCTCGCCAATCAGGATTCGGGCCAACTCGTGCACGGCGGCGACCTGCGTGGCGGCATGGCCCTCGAGCGTCGCCTCGCCCCAGCCCACAATGCCCGTATCGGTGGTTACCTTACAGAACACCCATCGGGGCGGAACGGGAAAGGCTTCAACAGCAGTAATGTTCATTATTAGGCTCCTCTCGGACTCCAATGC
>PWNM01000123.1 GCA_003557825.1 Candidatus Hydrogenedentota bacterium
CCTGTCAGCACCTATTCCAGCGGTATGTACGTGCGATTGGGCTTTGCCGTGGCCATCCACGCCAACCCCGATGTGTTCTTGGTCGATGAAGTGCTGAGCGTGGGCGACGAGGAGTTCCAACGCCGTTGCCGAACCCGTATCGGCGAATTGCGGGAACAGCAAAAGACCATCGTATTCGTTTCCCATGATCTGAACATCGTAAATTCCCTTTGCGACCGGGTCATTTTGCTCAACAAAGGCGAAATGGTCGTGCGGCGCAATCCTCGCGAGACTATCGATTTCTACTTACGTGCCATAGGTCGAGAAGAAGGTTCTCACATACTCGCAGGCGGGAACACAGAAGCCGCAATCAACAACGGCCGGCTTGCCCTGTTTCATCAGGAACGTGAGGTAACGGCCTCGGCCGGGGCGGTCGTGTCCGTCGAGGCTATGGGGCAGGAGTACGAGTCCCTTTACGCGGACTGGCGCATATTCGAACATGAAACAGCCTGCTGTATAGCCCAAGGTACGCTAACCCGGCTACCCGTGACCCTGGAATGGCATACGCGCATCGAAGATGGCCGGTTGGTCTGGGCCATTGCCGTGATATGCCACCGCCCTACTCCCATCAGCGGTCTGCGGGTCCATTTGTTTTTGCCCATGCGCTACGATCAATGGCTGTATGGCGACCGCTCCGGTCGGTTTCCCGACCTGCTGCCTGGTGATCAGACGTGGTCGCTGGTGGTCCCCGCCGAGGTGGGCTGTTGCCAAGCGGCCGCCCTGCCCGAACCCCAGGCCGACTTACCGCCACTGGTCATCCAAATTGCCCCGCAGGAACGCCACCAGAGCCTCGAATGGCATAACACGGACTATGCCATGGGGATGCGGGCATTGCGCGCCGAAATCCGGATTCCAGAACGGGACCAACCCCTCGCTACGGGGCGCCATGACATGCTTACCCTTACCCTCGATCCCGGAATGACGGCCGATGACATCGCCGCCTTGGCCGAGGACAGTCGCGAATCACGGACGCTCCGGCAGGGATCCCTTGCCGTCCGCTTTGAAAACGGCTGTTTTCGAGTCGTCCATGACGGCCATTTGATCAGCGCCTGCGTGCATTGGTACGCCTCGGTACTGATAGGCAATCTGTGGAACGACAGCACCAGTCTGCGCTGGTATGCCA
The DNA here is from genome assembly GCA_003557825.1 of Candidatus Hydrogenedentota bacterium. Taxonomy (GTDB): domain Bacteria; phylum Hydrogenedentota; class Hydrogenedentia; order Hydrogenedentales; family SLHB01; genus PWNM01. The sequence continues at coordinate 1,163 of PWNM01000123.1, forward strand.
TTCAGCGCACCGGAGACCGACTCGAAATGTCCGGCGCATCCCGCCGTTTTCCGTATCATCAGCACTGGGCCCTCGAAACCGATGAAATGGGCATACGGCTTTCCATCGTGCTCGATGTTCAGGAACCCGTCGAAATTCAGGAATATCAAGTATCGGTGGGTCTTCGGCCCGAATACACCCAATGGGTCACGGACCACGAAAGGGGCCCATTCCCTCCATTCGATCCGGCGCAAATGGATTGGGTTCATGCCAATCGCAACTATGCCCCCGGACGCCAGATCCAAGCCTTGAGTTCCTCGCTTCCGTCTGTTACGCTAACCCTTTTAGACAGGGACAGCCGTTTTCGTATGACGGCCATCAACACCGGCTATCAGCAGGAAGCCCGAGTATTGCAGGCGCTGCGCACGCCCGACGGGCCTCCCTTGCGATTCGAGCCCGGGCGACATGATCTGTTCGACGGCGTGCTATCGGTTGGGACGACGCCTTCCCGGACACAGGAAGATCCCGACTCGCAGGGGTGTTGAGCCTAGTGCGGGAATATTCCCGGTCGCCCCTGTATCAATAACTACGGAGCAAACCTAGTATGACCGAAGCAACGGCCTTAGAAACTGGTTCAGTAACACCGGCGCGCCCCCTCAAAAAGACACAGAAGCGTACGCTATCCCGCAGGGGCGTTATGTGGCTGGGACAGACCTGTAATCTGCGCTGTTTTTTCTGCTATTTCGTTGATCGCATCAAGGACGCCCATCATCCCGAACATGCCTTCATGACTCTCGACAAGGCGAAAGGCATCTGTAAGACCTTGCGCGAGTTCTACCACTGTACTTCCATTGACATTCAGGGCGGTGAACCCACCATTTACCCGGATATACTGGAGCTCATCGCCTACTGTGATGAGATTGGCCTGTATCCTACCCTGATTACCAACGGCCTGTACCTGGCCAAGCCCGGGGTTCTCGAGAAATTCCGGGACGCGGGCGTCCGGGATTTCCTCGTCAGTTTGCATGGTATCGGCGAAATTCACGACGAAGTGGTCGGTCGGAAAAAGGCCTACGAAAAGATCATCGCCGCCATCGAACGGATGCAAGCGCTGGGTATTCCATTTCGGTTCAACTGCACCATGTCCAAGCCGGTGGTTCCCATTTTGCCCGAAATCGCCCAGAAGTCCATCGACTACGGTGCGCTTGCGGTCAATTTCATTGCCTTTAACCCCTTCGTGGACCAAAGTTCGGGAAAACGAGACGCGTCGATTGTGGCGCCTTATTCCGAGATCAAACCCTACCTGACCAAAGCCATGGACATGCTCGATGAAGCGGGCATCGAATGCAATGTCCGCTACCTGCCGTTGTGCATGGCCGAGCCCCGACATCGAAAGAATTTCTATAATTTCCAGCAGCTCCCCTATTATCATCATGAATGGGATCTCGAGAGCTGGCTTTGGACCATGATGAAGCCGCAGATGATGCGGGAAGGCGCATTGGCTCCGGCCATCCGAATCGGCATGAACCGGGGTGAGACCTGCCGGCTCAACGATCACTTCTTCCTTCGGGACGAGTTCATCAACCAGCCCATCAAAGGTCGCATTCGGATCGTCCACAACCACCTCTCGGGTCGGATTGCGGAGACGCTATTTGGCAAAGAGGGGTTGTACCGCAAAGAAGCCAAACACCGGGCGGTCTATGACTGCCGCTATCAGTACGAACCTGCTTGCGAACAGTGCGCCCTCAAGGACATCTGTGACGGATTCCACGGCGATTACGCGGACATCTTCGGAACCGGGGAGGCCGAGCCCGTCACCGATATGCCCCCTGTACACGACCCGCTCCATTTCATTCGTGAACAGGAGAAGTGGGTCGAACCGGAAGACGAATCCTGGGCGCTCTGAGTCGCTACGCCTTAATCGGCTCCCGCGTTCGTGGTTGAACCTCCTGTGTTTAATCCGCCATGATGCCCTGAAGTTGGGGTATCTATTTGCCTCGATGTGCCACATGGCATAGGATAGAGGAAGACTCATCTGCAAACTGTGAAAGAGGGAACCCATGGCGGACGACTCCAAGGACGATGCCAAAACCCAGAACCGGGCGTATTTTCAAAAAGCCTATCGTACCGGCGAGCATGGATGGCCCATCGAGGATCCGTCGCCTTATGTGGTCCGGTTTTTGGAGCAAATTCGCCAAGAAGCGCCCGGCGGACGCGTATTAGACCTGGGCTGCGGCGAGGGGCGGCATGCCATTGCGGCGGCCCGAATGGGGTTTGAGGTTACCGGCATGGATTTTGAACCCTTGGCTCTCAAGCGCGCTCGGTACCAAGCCGAACGGGCAGGTACGCCGAATATCACATTCCGTAAGGGGGATGCCCTTGACTTGCCTTATCGCAGCCCCCGGTTTGACGCCATCATCGACTACGGTTGCCTCCACCATCAGCGCAAGACGGACTGGCCCACCTATCGTACCGGTCTGTTGCGGGCATTGAAGGCCGGAGGATTCTATGCCGTGTCGGTGTTCAGTCCCGAGTTTCATCTATTTCGAGACAGCTCCCGCGTCTGGCATGTGGACGATGGGGTATACCGGCGTTGTTTTCGTCCGGCCGACCTCATGGCTTTCGCGGGAAAGCGCTTCGAGATTCAGGATCTCGAGGAGGAACGCAATGGAGACCGCGGATTCTGGCATGCCCTGATGCGGCGGACGGACGCGGCGTAGGCGGGCGACATTCATGGCAGATCAGCATGCTCTACGCCTGTCGGTGGTGGTACCCGCCCACAACGAAGAGGGGCACATCGCGGGAACCCTTACCGAACTGGCCGAAGCATTACGAACCAAATCCATCCCCTTCGAGATCATCGCCGTGGACGACAATAGCCGCGATACCACGGCCAAAACCATTGATGACCTAACCGCTTCTTTCCCGGAGATCTGCCCTGTGCGGAACTCGCCCCCGGCGGGCCTTGGGCGGGCCGTTCGGTGCGGCTTGCGGCATATCACCGGCGATGTGGTCGCCATTGTAATGGCAGATGCCTCGGATGCGCCCGGCGATGTCGTGGCATGCTACCGGCTTATCGAAGAGGGTTACGATTGCGTATTCGGATCGCGTTTTATCCGGGGCAGCCGGGTCGATCACTATCCACGGATCAAGCTGGCCCTCAATCGCATGGCGAACCAACTGCTCCGAGTGCTGTTCCTGACCCGCCATAACGACCTGACCAACGCCTTTAAGGTCTACCGCCGCCATGTCATCGACAGCATCCAGCCATTCCGCGCTGCCCATTTCGACATCACCATCGAGTTGTCGTTATCCGCCTTGATTCGGGACTATTCCATCGCCACGCTGCCGATTCAATGGAGCGGTCGAACTTGGGGTCATTCCAACCTGCGCATCCGATCCATGGCGCGCCGATATGGATGCACCGTCATCCGGCTCTGGTTCGAAAGGCTGCTGATCAAGGATGACCTCATCGCCGATCGCGTTCCCTCCAATAAAGAGTAGGGAGGAGACGTCCCTAACGCCTCCTCCCTATGAGATCTGTTACCGGATCAACCCTGTTCGAAATTCAGGTCGCCTTTACGGAAGAAGCCGGTCGTAAACCGGGGTAGCCGCAACCGTAGAAGCGCCTTCCAGTTCGGTCCCGTATCGGTGAGCTCCGGCACCTTTTCTTGAGTGTTCATCCTGACCATCTCGTCGAAAGCCGCGAGAGAGGCCACGTTGGTGACTGAGCTATTGAGTTTAAACTCGCTGCCAATGGTATTCATCGTATCCAAAATCCTTTCCGGTGTGGTTCTGTTTCCATGCGCCTCATGCGCTATTGGGCCATGACAACATACTGTGCGGGACGCCTATTCCCGCGCTGCTTGCCTAATCATACCGCCCTCCTGTGTGCTCGCGATGAGCATTTCATATGAATACCGTTACTATGCATACCCAACCATGGTTTGGGTCTGTTTCCCTTCAGGTGGCCCATTCGTTAGAATATTGGTTGCGATACAAACAACCTAAGGAGATACCGGATGCGACTGGCGGCAACAATCATGATGATGGGGGGGCTCTGTGCAATGGGATATGGAAGCGAGGGGCTTGAGGCCCGTGTGGCGGACCATATGGGCTCGCCCACCTTGTTTATCAACGGCGAACCGGAGACGCCGCTCATTTTTCTTGGCGAGCCCAACCTGGCTCCGGGGATGCCATTCACCTCGCAGGCGACCATGGCCCGCGACGCAGGGGTTCGAATCCTTTCCTTTTCCTTGCACATGCCTTGGCCCCAACCGGGCGAGGAGCCGGACTTTACCCCCATCGATGAACAACTTGAGAATGCCCTATCGGTCGTTCCCGATGCCCTGGTTATTCCCAGGTTTACCGTGGCCGCCCCCCATTGGTGGCTCGATGCCAATCCCGGAAACGAAATGGTCTTCAGCGACTCCGATGAATACGACGGCGATATCCGATGGTCGAGCGTGGCTTCCGAGACGTGGCGGCAGGAATCCCTCGAGCATCTCGAGCGGTTTGTAACCTATGTCGAGGAAAAATGGGGCGATCACATCCTTGGCTATCATCCATGTAATCTGACGACGGCGGAATGGTTCTACAAACGTTCCTGGGAGCCTGTCCACAGCGGGTTCGAGGAGCCCATGCGCGAAGGGTTCGCCCGGTGGGCACAACAGGAATACGGAAGCATCGAGGCCGTCCGCGAGGCCTGGGATCAACCCGACGTGACATGGGACAGTGTCCGGGTTCCCACTGCGGCCGAGCGGGAGGAGGCCCATCGGGGCATGTTCCGCGATCCTGCTACAGAGCGCTTTGTCATCGACTTTACCCAGTACCAACAGATTGCGGTGGTCGAACCAATGGAGGAAATGGCGGAAGCTATCAAGAGGGTGACCAACGACTCGAAACTGGTGGTTTATTTCTATGGCTATTACTTCGAACTGATGAACATACCGAAGAGCGGCGCCGCCAGCGGCCACATGATGCTGGATCGCTTGCTGCAATCGCCCCACGTGGATGTCATCACATCGCCCATGTCCTACCTTGATCGTGGAGCCGGAGGCATCAGCGCATTCATGATGCCGGTGGATTCGATCCGCGAGGCGGGCAAGCTATATGTCCTCGAAGACGATACCCGAACCCATCACACCCAACCCGACACGCCCTTTGCGGCGATTACTGCCACCGGCAACCTCGATGAAACCCATTGGGAACACCGGCGTAGTTTTGCGCGCATCTTCCCCCGTCGCATGGGGACCTGGTACATGGATCTGATCAGCGAAGGCTGGCTGGATGAGCAGGGCATTTGGGACGAGATCGATCGCATGCGGCAGCAGTACGATGCGGCTCTCGACGAACCGTCGCCGTTTGAGCCCGAGGTGGCCGTGGTAGTCGATGAACGGAGTGCGGCCTATCTCGCAGCCGACCGGCGTTTATCGAGCCCCTTGCTTTCATACTTCCGGAGCGAATGGTACCGCATGGGGACCGATTTTCGCATGCATTACCTGACCGATGTACTCGAAGGCCGGGTCGAGCTGCCCAAGGTGTCCCTGTTCTTGGGTTGTTGGCGTATCGATGACGATGAGCGGGATACATTGCATGAGGCACTCGACGGCAAGACGGCGGTCTGGTTCTACGGTAGTGGATTTCAAAGCAAAGACTTAGCCGGCGCCGAACGAATGTCCAAGCTGACCGGATTCGCGTTCGACGAGATCGAGGCCGGTCCAGCCGAGATCCGGTTCACCGACGGCTACCTGCTTACCGAAGGCATCGAGGGGGAGACCTATGCCAGCGCCGATCTGCTGCTCGAACCTCGATGGGCGGTTAGATCCGAACCCAACGTACAGACGCTAGCGACGTTCGCCGATGACGAATCCGTGGCCGTGGCGGCGCGGAACATGGCGGACTGGCGGTCGATCTACGTGGGCACAACGGGATGTCCCGCTCAGTTTATCCGTAACATCCTGTGGGAAGCCGATGTTCATGTCTATGTGGATTCGGATGACGTTGTTTCGTCGGACGGCGTGTTTCTTTCGGTAAGCGCATCGAGCGCAGGCGAGAAGACCATCTTGTTGCCGCCGGAAACTGCCATCGAGCGGCTCGATGCGGACGAACCGGTGACGGTACGGGGCAACCATGCCATCGAGACCTTCCGCCACGGCGAGACCC
>PWNM01000645.1 GCA_003557825.1 Candidatus Hydrogenedentota bacterium
CTCCGATGATATTTGACGAAAACAATATTGACGATTTCGACTTCTAATAGAGACGTACAATGAAAATAGTTGATAGGCGCAACGTTTCCAGCAAATCGTAGGGCGGCGCTATGTGCCGGACGATACTACTGCTCGGTGAAAGCTCGCTGGCGCCGTATGCCATCCGTAGCTCAAAACGTCTGGGCTGTTCGCTCAAGGCGCTCACGAGGTCCGGGGCCTTCGAGTTCCCGATTGACGGGGTCTATGCGGGTCCGATCAACGAGGCCGATCATATTGTTGAAGTGGCTCGAAAGGCGCATGCGCAAGCTGTGTTTCCCCTTGTTCCCGAGGCGTTGCCGGCAGCGCTTGTCGTAGCCGAAGAGCAGGGTATCGATCTCACAGCGCTAAACTTGTTGGCACAGATATGTGACAAGGGAAACCTTCGCAATACCCTGGATACGGCAGGTGTAGCCACGCCTCCGTCGCAGATGGCTTCGACGATGGAAGAAGCCGAGCATGCGGTTCACCTATTGGGAGTCCCCCTGTTCCTGTGGCCGGGGTTATGCTCGCTGGCATCCTCGCCGCGTTTGCTTGAATACCGCGAAGACCTGCCTCTCGTATTTGGGCAAGTCCAACGTCAGGCCGCAAACGGTGTGGTCCTGATCGAGCCTGCTCCTCAAGGGACGGAGTTCGGCGTCGATTTGATATTGAGGGAGGGGACGCCGGTCTTTGCTTCGGTCTCAGGCATTGTCCGCGATAGAAACGCGCCTCAGGTCCCTGTGGCAGTATATTTGCCCATCGAACCTGAGGGGAGCATGAAACTGGTTGATACAGCGGTTCGTGCCTTACATGCCCTCGGATGTCCAAACGGCATAGCCCATGTCGACATTCTTGAGAAGGGGAACGGAAAGCCTTTGGTGACCGATGTTGGTCCACCATGGGGAAACAGTCCTGTCCTTCTGGACGTCATCCATGCAGCCCTCGGAGTCGACATGTTGGCCGATATCTTCCGCCTTTTGCTTGGCGACGATATGAAAGAGAGCGCCAACCAATCTCTGGGAGCTGCAGCTGTGTGGCTTGAATCACGGTCCGGGGTGGTGGAATCCATCGATGGAGAAGCGGAAGTCCGCGCCATGCCGGGAGTGAAGGAGGTCGTTGTCAACGTGCAACAGGGCGATGTACTCGGCCATGTAGTGGACACGTGGTCCCGAGACCGTTTGGGCTACGTGCTTGCCTCGGGATCTACAGCACAGAGCGCACTAGATACCGCATATTCGGCCCAATCCCGGATCATGATCCATACCCGCCCAACGCGTTGACCGATTCCCATCTTCCGAGCCTGCCCTGGGAATTCCACGGGCTTTGGCAGTGTCTTAATGCACATGAGCTGCTTGTAAATGCAGCTCGGCGTAAGCTTATGAGGGCAGACACAAAGCGCGTATATGGCAGGAGGGATGTCCTGTGATGCCTGACGCGCGGTTAAGAGAGGTTCTTCATGTTAAGCGAGGCACAGATTCAGGAGTTTCGTGAGAACGGATGCCTGCTGGTAAGCGGTATCTTCAGTGACGATGAATTGGATCGACTTGAAAAAGAGTTTGACGGTATCATCGAGCGGCGCTTGGCCAACAAGGCCCAGCTCGATGCCACATGGGAAGGAAGCTGGAAGAAGGGACAACCGAAGACCCAAATTCTACATACCCACGATGTGCAAGCTTACTCGGCCGAGTGGGCGAAAGTGCTGGTGCATGACCGATTTACGGAGGTCATATCCGAACTCATGGGATCGCCCAATGTGCAGCTCCACCACACAAAACTCTTTCAGAAGCCACAGGAAAAGGGCAGCGGCTTTCCTATGCACCAGGATTATCCCTATTTCCCCCACGAAAACCATACCATGATGGCAGGGATCATCCACATTTCGGATGCCACCGAGGAGATGGGATGCGTGCGCGTCTATCCGGGCACCCATAAGCAGGGACCGCTGCCGTGCTTCGAGCACAACCACCTAAATCCAGAGGAATGGCCCCTTGAAAAAGCTACCTCCTGTCCAGCCAAGCGAGGCGATGTACTGTTTTTCAATTATCTGACCATTCATGGCTCGGGCATCAACGCCTCGGATAGGCTTCGGAAGACCGTATTGGTCCAGGTGCGAGACCCTCTCGACAAACCGCTGGAAGATACGCATCGGTCCCATGCGCAAGGATTGATCATGCGTGGCGTCCATCCGTTGCAGGGAGAGGCAGTCGCGGTCGGAACCCTGGGATCAGGAGTCTCAGAAGCTGCGCCGTCAGTTCCTTCGTAGCAGCATCGCCGGGTATCCCCAGCTAATATAGGATACCCGGCTTTGGACCAGATTACCGGAACGATTTCGCCATGTCGGAGCTAGGACCGGGTGCATCTACGGTATCTTTTTTGAACGTTGATTCTGCGATGAGTTTCTTTAAATGAGCCTCGTAGGCGACTCCATCAAGGGGCAGCTCCACGGTCGTATCTGTGATGGCAGAGTAGAGCATAGCATTGGCAATTTCGATGGAATGAATACCCTCAACGGCCGGGGCCAGTACCGGCTTGCCATCCAATATGGCATCGACAAAATTCTGGGTGATTACCGCATGCCCGCCTCGTGGGCCTGTTATAGGAATATCGACATGCCATACGGGAGGTCGTCCAAACGGTTCTGTGGTTGTCTTTGTATAATCGCTTGTGCGGATTTCGTTCCGTATAAAAGTTAGCTTCCCGTTTTCATAGAGAAGACGTCCACGATCGCCCGCTATTTCAAGACGATCCGAGCCCGGGGCCTCGCCCGTCGAAGTGACAAACGTCCCCGTTGCGCCGTTTGGATATTCGAAATAGGCGGTTACCTCGTCCTCGACCTCGATGGGATGGTATTTGCCAAAGCCGCAAAAGGCCCGCACTTTGGTAGGCATGCCGCAGAACCATTGGAACAAGTCGAGATTGTGCGGACATTGGTTCAGCAAAACGCCGCCTCCTTCGCCTTTCCATGTGGCACGACACCCACCAGAAGCATAGTAGATATTGCTTCGAAACCAGGAGGTAACGATCCAGCTAGTCCGTTGAATATCGCCGAGCTCTCCATTGTCGATGAGCGCCTTGATTCGTTGGTAAACGGGCTCAGTCCGCATTTGAAACATGGCCCCGAAGATCCGATCCCCTGCCGCTTCGTAGGCCGAAATCAGCCGTTCGCAATCGGCCTTGTGGACCGAAATGGGCTTTTCAACCAGGACATGCAACCCTTGCTCGAAGGCATCGATACCGATTGTCGTGTGGTCGTAATGGGGGGTAGCGATCAGGACGGCGTCCACCTCGCCCGAACGGATAAGCTCCTTGCTGTCCGTATAGGTTTTTATATCGGTATTCCTGAATGGCTCGATACGTTCCGAAATGGTGTCACAGACTGCTGTCAGCGTACACCTGCTGATATCGCCCTGTCGTAAATACCGCGCGTGGGATGACCCCATATTGCCCATTCCCACAATGCCAATGCGTACCGATTCCATAGTCAAAGCCTCCCGTTGTTTGGTGTTTCATCTGATCGGACGCCATGGTAGCAAATGCCCGCGCTTGAATAGAATCTAGCTGTTGGAACCGCCGTTGATATCTTGAACGGCGATGCTTGTAGAAAGGTCCTCCTGGGCGCGGCTGTACAGGTTGTCTTCCGAGCGCTTGGCCATTTTCATCACAATACGGTCGTAATTTTTTGGTGGGATAACCGCGATGTTACAGACGGGACCTCCAGGACTTACCGCTGGCATCGTCGTCATCCCTAGTACCATGCCGTCCACAGGGCATATGAGCGAGGTCTGCTCTTGTCCGAAGATGCTGTATACTGTGGCAAGACCCTCGCCTTGCCGCACCAGTTGACCCGGCCGGACATGAAAACCGAGAATGCCCCCCTGATCGGAACGGACCCATACTGTTTTGTCGGCGATGATCTGAAAACTCGGCGGCTGAGGCCTTCCTTCAAGCATGCCCAATGCCCGAAGCACATTCTGACATCCTCGTACGCCAACCTCGACTACAGATGGTTCGATTTTCCAAACCTCGCCCGCCTCCAGTATAATCGTTGGTACGCCTGCATCCACCGCCGTACGACGCAGTGAGCCATCGGGTCCGTTCGAGTTGACGATGAGCTCGCCGCCAAAGACTTTGGCAAGCATGCGTGTCCCGGAATCACGGGTATTGGCGCGTACGTTCGGGTAGTTGGTACGTCGCACGGCGGCGCTGTGAAAGTCAATGCCATAGTCACATTGGCGGATGATTTCTGTATAGATGGCATGAGCAAGCCGCCGCGTCTGGCTGCCCGTGGCCGAGCCCGGGAAGCATCGGTTTAGATCACGTCTATCGGGCATGTAGCGCGTATGGCGTTCAAGACCATGGATGTTGACCACCGGGATAAAAATGAGTGTTCCCTTCACCAGTTTGGGCGGTTTTTCGTACAGCAGAGCGCGCACGATGCCTAACCCATTAAGTTCATCTCCATGGATGGTGCTCGTAATGAACACCCGCGGGCCACTCTTTCGCGCGGCGATGACATATACAGGGATTGACTGAGGAGTCCCCAGGTAGGATTCCCCAAAAGGCAGCTCCAATTCCCGGCTTTGACCCGCGCGAATTCTTTCTCCCGCAATGACCAAGGCCGGTCGTCTAGTTGATGTCTTCACCCGTTATTCTCCACCCACAAACTAAATTAACGGTACGCTCTCCGAAATGGACGTATGGCGCTTCTACTTTTTCGTTGGACCCTTTTTACCCGTCTTGCTCCCTTTTCGTCGCCGTCGGGGGCGCGGAGGCATCATACCCCGTAGTTCGTGCAAATCCCCGAAACATAGAAGCACATCCCCGGTATGTATCAACTCGTCGGCCCGGGGATTTGGAATAACGCTATCATAGCGTGTTATGCACATGACATGGATATTCCGGTCGGCTAGGCCTGTTTCCCTGAGCGGTTTACCTTCGAGATCCGGCATGTTATGCACAGGAAACTCGACAATGCCATAGCCGCCAGTCAGGCGCAATCGCTGTTTGAGATCTACCTCGGGGAACAGGACCTGGTTTTCGATGTTCTCGATAATCGCATCAGCCACATCGATGCCTGTTGCGTTTTCAATGCCTTCGAGTCCCGGCGATGAGTTGACCTCCATCACCTGCGGTCCATCGGAGGACTCGAGCATATCGACTCCGGCAATATTAAGTCCCATGATTTGTGCTGCTCGCAGCGCCGTGCGTTGATATTCCTGTTCGAGAGTTACTGACTCGATTGAACCGCCGCGATGGACGTTGCTCCGATATTCACCTACGGCTGCTCTGCGTCGCATGGCAGCCACGATCCGGTCTCCTACCACCAACGCCCGAATGTCGCAACCTTCACTCTCTTTGACGAATTTCTGAATCAGCACGTTCTGCTTGGCGCTATGCAGGGTTTGAATAATGGCCTCGGCGACTTTTTCGGTCTCTGCCAGTATGACGCCTACCCCTTGGGTACCTTCGAGAACTTTGATGATTACGGGCACGCCTCCTACTCGGCGAATGGCAGGTAGGATTTCGTCCTTGTCGCGCACAAACATAGTTGGCGGCATCCCAATATCGTGGCGGCTTAGAATCTGCATGGCCCGTAATTTGTCTCGTGAACGGGTGATGGCGATGGACTCATTCGCTACATAGACGCCCATCTGTTCAAACTGACGCACTACCGCTACGCCGAAAAAGGTGATGCTTGCGCCAATCCGAGGAATAACGGCGTCGTAGGCGGGTATCCGTCGATGCCGGTAAAACAACTCAGGTTCGTCTTTTTCAACCATGATCGAAAAACGGAGCGTGTCCAGCACCTGGACTTGATGTCCCCGGTCGACGCAGGCCTGACGGAGGCGCCGCGTGCTATAACTTCGTGGCATGCGGCTTAGTATGGCTATTCTCATCGGCTTTTGTTCCGTTTCCTTAGTTTTTTGCGCTTCGAGCGTGGGCCCAGCGCGCGGCGTTTGCTCACATCAACAAGAAAATCCTTTGCCAACGCTTGGCGTCCCAACAACATACGATAGAGCATCCGTTCTCGGGAAACCAGCGACAGCTCGATTTCCTTGAACACAGGCCCGATCCGGATCGGAGTCCGCACAAAGCATCGCAATGTAAAATGCCCGGTACTCGAGCGTACCCTGCCCCATTTTACGATGGGAGCCGTCACTTCCACCCATTTGCCGTCCCCTTTGCTTCGGGTGACCACGTGGAAGCGGACCTGATCTCCTGGAAGAACCTCGAGATCCTCGACATGCAATGCGCTTGTTCGCGCCCCGGTATCGACTTTGGCCAGTATCCCGGAAATGCTCCAGTCGGGAAAATCCACATACTCGGACCATCCTATGATGGTCTTGCCCATGGCGCCATGAGGACTCAGAGCATCATGAACGGGCTTCATGATGCGTGCCCTGCCTGAATGGCATCGAGTTCGGACCATCGTTCGTATAGTTCTTCGACTTCAGTGCGGGTCTCCTCAAGTTGCTCTAGGGTTCCTGCAATGGTATCTCGGTCTTGTTGGTAAAAGGCGGGATCGGAGATCTGCTCTTCAAGGAAACGCAACCGTTCCTCGGCTTCATGGATGCGATCTTCAATGGTCTCAAACTCCCTTTTTTCGTTCCAGGTCAACTTTCGGACGCGACTAGCCTCCGAACGTTGACGAGCCGATTGTTCCGTTTTTCTATCCATGTCCCTTGGAGATTTGGATTCGCGCCCCTTAGCGTAGATAAGATAATCGTCATAGTTGCCGGTAATCTGGATGACGTGGCCGTTGCCCTCAAACACCAACAAATGGGTGCATACACGGTTCAGGAAATAGCGGTCGTGGCTGACAACAATCGAGCAGCCTTCGAAGTTGATAACTGCTTCTTCGAGCACCCGTAAGGTATATAAGTCGAGGTCGTTTGTGGGTTCGTCCAGCACCAGGATGTTACCCCCTTGGAGCAGTTTGCGCGCAAGGTCGATCCGATTGCGTTCACCGCCCGAAAGGTTCTCCATGGGCATCCGCACAGTAGACCGATCAAAGAGGAACCGCTCCAAATAGCTGGGTACGTATACGGGACGGCCGTTAACGGTGATCGTTTCGACATTGTTACTAACGTATTGTAGAATGGTCTTCGTGGGGTCGACCTCCTCGTGGGACTGGTCCACATACAAAAACTCGACTGATTCGCCCCGATAGACACGCCCTTCATCGGGCTCTTCGAGTCCCATCAAAACGCGCAATAACGTCGTTTTTCCGCAGCCGTTGGGTCCAATCAGGCCTAGCCGCATGTCCTGTTGCATTATA
>PWNM01000591.1 GCA_003557825.1 Candidatus Hydrogenedentota bacterium
AGGTCGGCGGCATACTCGTCTGCGCAGCAGGTGTGGTCACCCCTGACGATACGGACCTGTGTGGATTCCGTTTTGAACCGGAACTGCGGGCAGGACAGGCATGGCAATGGCACTGCGACGCCCCGGTTCATGAAGCCTTTCGATACTGCCCTGTTAGGGAGACCCTGGATGCCTCGTGCGAAACGTTGGCTCGCACACCCCATGGCGCGCCGTTAATCGTATGTCGGAGATCGGGACATGGGAAAACGTATACCTGTCTTATTCCTTGGTATGAGGCGGCCGCTACCCCCTTGGCCGGGGCCGCACAACGGCTCCTGGACGAGATAATCGAGGCCGTGCAACCGGTGATGATCGAGGGCCTACCCGTTGAATGGACCAGCAGCCGGGGCGATGGATGGCAACAGGTCATGGTAGCCAATCACGACGAGGCACCTTGGCAGGGTACGGTTATCCTCCGGCGCCCCACCGACGACTATACTCGCTGTCAGGAGTTGGTAACATCCGACGCAATCGAGTTTTCCAACACGCAACGCGGTATCGAGACCCTTGTCGAGATACCGCCATACGACGTCCGAATCCTAAGATGGACCAAATGACAAAGGAATCCGCATGATGACACGTTCCGAGATCACTTCGATGGTCGATTCTATGCCGGTATACTCCGACCACGAGCACCATCAACCCGATGCGTTCTTTGCGGAGGGAATGAACCTGGACAAAGTATTGAATCATTCCTACGTCGGTTGGATGGGATTCCCCGCGGACGGCACTGAAGAAGGCCGAAAAAGGCTGCTCGACAACGTGCGCTTCAACTCCTATTTCATATGGTTGGAGCGGGGTCTACAACGCCTCCATGGGATTGACGACCCGATCACGTTGGAGACGTGGCAGACCATCTCCGACCGAATCGCATCGGCTCATGGGACTGACCCCGAATTCCATTGGAAATCGCTTCAGGAACATGGCTATGAACGCCTGATACAGGATTCCTACTGGAATCCTGGTGACGACAATGGCCATCCCGAATTGTTCGCGACCACCTTCCGTATCGACAAGTTCATGTACGGCTATCATCGCGATATCATCGCGCCCGATAATGTACAACCTTGGTCCCACTACGGGTTTGATGGCGGTACCCTGGATGATTATGTGGCGCTGATGGGCACCACGATACAGAGTCGGGTGGAATCGGGCAGCGCCGTGGCGTTGAAATGCGCCGAGGCCTATAACCGCCCTATTTCATTCACGCCCGATGACCGGGACACGGCAGAAGCTATCTTCGGGCGTCGGCCAGAGTCCGTCGATCAGAAATCCTTTTACCGCTTTGGCAACTATATCTTTCATCGATGCTGCGAACTTGCCGGCGAACTGGACATTCCATTACAGGTTCATACGGGATTGGCTCGGTTGGGCGGATCTTCTCCCATGAATCTGCTTCCCATCATCGAGGCCTATCCCACAACCCGGTTCGTTTTGTTTCATTCGGGATATCCCTGGACGCAAGAAGTGGCTGCATTGGCCCATAACTACCCCAACGTCTTTCCGAGCCTTACCTGGACAGCGACCATTTGCACCAATACCGCCATTCGTACGCTGCACGATTATATCGAAGTTTCGCCGTCTATCAATCGCATCACATGGGGCAGCGATTGCTGGACGCCCGAGGAGAGCATCGGAGCGCAACTGGCCTGGCGGTATATCGTGGCACGGGTGATCTTCGAGCGAATCGAACATGGCATGTTGCGCGCTGCCGAAGCCGATCTTCTTGCACGAAAGCTGTTGTTTGAGAATGGCCGGACTATCTATGGGAAGGGAAAACTCTGAAGGTTGGTTTTTCCCTTCCCATTAAATGTATCCAACGAAACTAGTGAATGGGGATGCTGTTAAACGTGCGGTTGTACCGTCCAAAAGTGCGGGCACTGTCCTTGGTCATGGGGAAACGATCCGAAGGATACCGCACAAACTCGACATGGCCGTCCAAATAGAGCACGTTTCCTCCACTCGGCGTATGGGCGGGGTACAACGTGACCGTTGTCGTAATGTGGTCCCACATGATCGGGATATTCGACGAAGCCGTTGCTCCCGAAGCCGGATTGTTGATATCGGTAATGAAAAAGCGCTCGATTCCGTCACGGAGTCTGTACATCGTATTTCCGCCACCAGCTTGAGTACCATGGAACCGAGGTGAAACCGTAAAATCACGGTCGCTAGCCGCGCCCCAAGTGAGTATGTTCGCGACGGCCAGTTCACCCCATGGCGTCCCCACGTATTCATGGGTTTCGTGACGGCCGGCTGGTCCCACCCCTTCAACGCCCAGTTTGTCGAATCCAAGAATATTGTGATCATCCGTAATCACCCATCCGGTATAGTTGAACGGTTCCTTGGTGAGTTCCTCCGGTTGCACAATACCGTCATCATTGCCCTTGTGTCGGTCGTATCGGTCGATGGGATCATCCTGTGCCAACCAGGATGGACACCACACTATATTGACATCGGCGATATAGTCGGGCATCATGGCCGGTCCGTTGAAGATGGTCTCGGGACTTAGTGTGCCTTCCAGCGTGTAAATCTGGCGGGGAGGAAACATCCCGCGGTTTTCGCTGGAGTAAATGTGGAACGCCAATCCAATCTGCCGTAGATTGCTCTGACAGGAAGCGCGACGCGCCGCCTCTCGCGCCCGCGATAACGCTGGGAGCAAAATGGCTGCCAGAATGGCTATTATAGCAATAACCACCAATAACTCAATTAACGTAAAGCCTCTCTTCTTGTTGTTCATTGGGTGCTCTCTTTCTAAGAACTGGATACCCTCGTGCCCCAACCCGACCATTTCTCCCGTGAACGGCCAGTTGTCGCATTAGCCAAGCTACGCATGCGCTAACCATGCTTAACTCCCGATCATTGTACACATTCTTTATAAGGATTTCAAACATTCGATTTTTATGGCAACACAATCGTCAGCATGTCAATTTGCACCGACCTGCTCGACCGGTTACCATGCATCCTGAATAGGTCGCAGGATGCTGGCAATGAACAAGCACAAACCCGCGAAATAATCCTTCACAGCACCGGGCATCGGAGATCGTTATGACCAACAATTCCCTTTATTGGGGCGCCGTGGGGATCTATGCGTTGCTGACCCTATGGCTTATGTGTGCTCCCCGCCCATTACCGGAGATGCCAAGCACCTCGTATGCCTCCGGAATCGGACATTTTGTGATCTTTGCGGGTATGGCGGGAGTATTTAGTCATGCCATGCGTCAGACCTGGCCCGAATGCTCCCGTATGCGCCTGTTTTGGATTCCCGGGCTGAGCACTTCCATCTACGGGATGCTTCTGGAAACGGCTCAATACTTCATCCCTGCCCGAACCTTCGACATGACCGATGTTCTATTGAACATCGGAGGCGCTTTCGCCATGCAAACCCTTTTGCTAAAAACTATATGGCGGGAACATAAGATCGAGTTACAGATCAATCAAACACCCGAATAGCGCCCTGTGGAAAGGCTTGATGGAACCCGTGGACGACTTTGAGGATAGAAAGCATATACGTTGAAGTAGTTGTTCCTTTTGGGTATTCCATGATACGATAAAACCATGTCAGTTAACGACGAAAACAGTCCAATCCGTAAACGAACCCCTCGTGGCTGCGCGGGGATTTTTTTCGTATTTGTTGTGATCTGCGCGGCAGGCTGGGGAACTGCTTTGGGGTTCTTTGTCAGTCTTTTGGAAGATGCCCAGAACGAAATCGAGGTTATCGAGAGCTTTCGCCCCAAAGTAGGAAGCAAGTTCTATGCAGACCCAGCAACCGGCGGCGAACTGCTCGGTGAATACACCATAGATTACCGCCAGTTGCTGCAGTTGCACGAAATTCCGTTGTATGTGCAAAAGGCCTTTTTAGCCGGTGAAGACCACACCTTTTTCGAACACTGGGGCGTTCGTCCGGATGCCATGATCAAGGCGGCGCTCCGGACTATGCGAACCGGGCAGCTTCACGGGGGTAGCACCATTACGCAGCAAACGGTGCGGAACCTTGAGGATAAACTTGTTGGTCGTGAGCAGACCATGCAGCGGAAGCTTCGTGAAATGCTCATCTCGTTGCAAATTGAACGGGAATACACAAAAGACGAAATCCTTGAGCTGTATCTGAATCAAATTTTTCTGGGGGGGAGCGCCTACGGCGTTGAGGCCGCCGCACGACAATACTTTGGTAAACGCTGTGACGAACTGACCCTTGGCGAGGCTGCCATTCTCGCCGGCATCGCGCCTGCGCCCAATTCCTATCGACCCGATCTATACCCGCGAAATGCTTATATCCAGCGCAATCGAGTGTTGAACCAAATGCTTGATAATGGGTTCATTTCGCAAGCTGAATTCGAGGAGGCGCGCGCTGAATCTATCCAGGATTCCATCATTACGCCTGAAGAACGGTTGACCCTAATGGCCGAGGGGCGAGGCTATTGGGGACCGAATCGTTTTCAGGCCGAGTACTTCGTCGAAGAAGCCCGCCAGCGCATCATGGGATCAGCTCCCGGCAGCCAGCAATTGGTAACGCGTCAGGAACTGCTTGAAGGCGGGCTCGAGATTTACACCACCATCGACATGAACCTCCAACGGGCAGCGGAGGAGGTATTGCTGACCGCCCTGGACGAGTTTGACGAACGCAAGCTGGAATCGCTCAGAGCGTCTGGACGGGAAAACGAATTTGTTCCGGTATCCGGCGCATTGGTGACGCTTGATAATCGTCCGGGCTACGAAGGCTATGTCCGGGCGCTGGTAGGCGGTCGGGACTGGTCCACGCAGAAGTTCAACACGGTAACGCAGGCCAAACGGCAGCCAGGTTCGAGTGTGAAGCCCTATGTCTGGACGGCCGCCATCGCTCAGGGCATGACACCCGCCCAATTGGAACTGGACGAACCATTTGTTCGGATAGACCCGGGAAGTCGACGTCCCTGGGCCCCCAAAAACTTCGATGGGCGATTCATGGGTCCCGTTACATTACGGACGGCACTCGAGAGATCTCAGAACGTCATTTCTGTCAAACTTGTTGAACGGCTAGGCTTGCCCTTGGTGAAGTCGTACATGCAACGGGCAGGAATCCGACAGACGGAGATACCCGATCACATCCACCTTTCGCTTGCCCTGGGCGCGGCAGAAACTACCATTTTGGAACAGGCAATCGCTTACTCAACCTACGCGAAAAACGGCACCTATGCCAAACCGATTTTCGTAAAGGAAATTCGTACGCCTGATGGATTTGTGAGCTGGGAAAACCGAATCGAACTCGAGCCCAACGCCATCCCGGCCAATGTGGCCTATGTGATGACCAACCTTATGCAAGGCGTGACCCAGTACGGTACAGGCGCACGCACAGCAGACTTCGACCGCCCTCGCGCCGGTAAAACCGGAACGACGAACGACCACCGCGACGCATGGTTCTGCGGCTATACGCCCCAATACACCACCGTCGTTTGGATCGGATACAAGGACAACCGTTCTTTAGGTCGTGGGCTGGATTATACGGGCGGCAGACTGGCATCGCCCATTTGGACCGAATTCATGATCCGCGCACACGAGAATCTCCCGGTCGAGGACTTTGAGGTACCCGATGGCGTTGAGTTCTTTAACATCAACAAAGAAACCGGTCTTGCCAACGGCAGTTTCCGCGAAGCCTTTATCGAAGGGACGCGACCTCCACGTAGTATGCGAGTGTTTCCCGATGCGGACCGTCTCGAAGAGCTTATGGAGGAGGAACTCATGGATCGACTCTTTACCCAGTTGGGCTCAGAAAGCAACAATAGGGCTCAAGCTACTCCGCGTACCACCGCAACGCCGTCCTCGACATCTCCCAGTAACCTCTCTGCCACACAAGCCGAAGCAGGGAGTGACGACGCCTTTGGATTTGATCTTCCTTCGCTGGACGGACCGCCTGCTCGCACACAACGACCGAATCGGCTGAATCGCGGCATACGATCCGATACAAGCGGTTCTTTGCTGCCATAGGCTGGAGTTCAGCGGATAAATATCTATCCGGATTCCTCCAGGCGTCAGGCGGGCGAATGTATAGGTCCGGAATCACGCATCTGACGCAATAGATTGCGAAAGGCCCCCATATCAGTCAACCTCACAGCGTTGACGCGATCGAGCACGGCCTGATACCCATGCGATCCCCGCCCTCCGACGATGATGGCCGTTTCCGGAGATAGAGAAGTGCGCAGGGTCTCAAGTTCCTGAACGATCATGGGATCATCCGATGGATAGATAATACTCAACGCGACAGCCCGGGCATTGACGCCCGACGTTGCGCCAGCAATTTCGGATGCGGGCAGATCGGGGCCGACATAGACTACTTTCCACCCTTCTTCACAAGCCACCGACGCCGCCAACAGCGCTCCAATTTCATGATGCTGGCCGGCTGGCGTTGACACGACGATAGTTGCAGTCTGTGGCGCTCCGCGTCGTGTAACGATCAATGTAGCCAAAAAAGTTCGTACTGCTGCAGCCAATAGGTGCTCTTGGGCGACTCGGATCCGGCCCGCGCTCCATTCGTCCCCCACCCATTCCATTAATGGCGTCACCACATGCTCAAGTAAAACAGCCGGACTAACTGCAGCATGGGCACGCAATAGAGTTTCTCGGATGGTTCGAAAATCCAGGGTGTAGGTTGCATTTTTGCATGCATCCAACCAGGTTTCGGGCGAGCCCTCTGTGACCGAGGGAAGCTCGGCATTTTCCTCGTTCCTGACATCGACTAGACTACGAAGCTCATCGAACGATAGCCCGGCAATAAAACCAATGGAATACCCCATCTCCCGCGCTCGCTCCAATAACCGAAGTCGTTCCACGTCCTCTTCGGAGTAGAGCCGATGATTGCCCGCAGTGCGTGTTGGAATTACAACACCGTGGCGTCGCTCCCACATGCGAAGCACATGGGCCGAAATACCCGTCAAGCGTACCACGGCGCCAATGGGGTACCGAGGGGCCTTGGGGCCGTTGGCACTATCAACCCTGTCATGTTCCATGTTGTCTAATTTATCTTAACAAACACTCGAAAATCAACCACCTTGATATAGCTCGCCAGACTTGCCCAAAGCTACCATATGTGGTAAAATTTGGTTGCCCAAGGGCAAACTAAACTGGATAATGTGCTGGGAATTTTAGACAATATCTTGACGTTACCTAGACAGATGCACGGAAAACAGAAAAGGTGGTAAGCGACAATGCACGAAGCAGTAGCCATTATGGGCGCCACAGGTGGCATAGGCACTGCGTTGGCGAAACGACTTGAAGATAACCAGCAAAAGGTCTTTCTAGGCGGTCGCAATAAAGAAAAGTTGAATCAACTAATGTCCCAGCTGAGCGCGCCGGGTGAAACCATCGAAGAGGCAGCTGATTTTGGGAATGTTAAAGCCTGGCTAGATAGTGCTCAGGATTCCATCGGGCCCCTCACGGGCGTGGTGAACTGTGTCGGCTCAATATTGCTCAAGCCGGCCCATCTCACAACGGAAAAGGAATGGCTTGATACAGTGGCAGTGAATCTGACGTCTGCGATGGCTTTGGTACGAGCCGCCACGACTATAATGATGGACACTGGAGGCTCGATAGTCCTGGTATCCACGGCAGCAGCGCGAACGGGAATGGTTAATCACGAGGCGATTGCAGCCGCAAAGGCAGGGGTCGAAGGACTTATGCGAGCCGCTGCAGCAACCTATGCAGGAAAGGGCATACGGGTAAATGCCGTTGCTCCCGGTCTCGTTCAGACGCCGCTTTCGGAGAAGATAACCGCAAATTCGACCGCACGTGCTGCCTCGGAAACCATGCATCCATTAGGCAGGCTGGGAGAACCAGAAAATGTTGCGTCCGCGATAGCTTGGCTGCTTTCATCCGAACAGGACTGGGTAACCGGACAGGTAGTTGGTGTCGATGGCGGGTTATCCTCCCTTCGAGGACGCCCTAAAATTTGAATCATAACATTACGGGCATACGAAGCAATCCCGTATATATTGGCCCTTATGCCCCCACCACCGCATAGGGTTGGCCGGAGCGATCCCCTCTCTCCCTCTCCTTCGCCCCAAGCATCGTTTCGGCCAACCCTCATCTTATGAAAGTAGTTGCTCCTTCGTTGCTAATCCGAAAGTGACGATTTCCTCACCTGGTCCCGTAGCATTTCCACGATTTGGGTTTCGATATCCGCATGCGGAGCCAGCTCATATTCAAGGAGGTCGCTTAGAGCGACGGTATCGCCTTCGCCAAGAGCCTTGATCGCATTATTCAGGTAGGTGTTTAACTCCTGGAGATGCTCGTGATAGCTTTGGTTGGAAACACGCAAGTCTTCGAGATTCAAGCCCAAAGCCGCGGCAACTTGATGCTCTCTACTCTTGATAAATCCCCACACCTCCACAAGCTTTTGGAAGGGCTCGAGCCCTTCTCGTGGCGCATCGCTCTGAAAAACGGAGGCGATTTCATGACACAGACCGGGTAACTCCGGGACAGCTTCTTGAAGACGTTCGAGGCTTTCCGCCACAAGCTCTGCAATATCGCAGGAAACAACTTCAATGCTTCCAATGGAATCAACAGGACGTTCCTTTAGAGAGTCCATCAATGAACTGGGATCAACCGGCTCACCATCGATGGTGATGGACTTGATCCCTCGACCTTGTTTCCGGAGATGATCGTTTATGGTTACGACAACGGCAAAGGCGTCGGCAGCTGTCCCCTCGAAATCAAGACCACGGCTTCCGTCGAGAATAATATCCATAGGAAACTCCTATCTCCTCGTCTAATCGGGGATCAGTCCCGAGATATCCTCGACATTGGCCATCGATGCTGCCTCGGCATTCTCAGCCTGGATAGCCAGATAGACCTCACGTCGATGTACAGGCACGGCTCTTGGCGCGACGATGCCGATTTTTACCTGCGTATCCTTAATGTCAAGAATTTTCACCTCGACATCATCGCCGATCATAATGCTTTCGTTTTCCTTACGGGTGAGAACGAGCATTGGAAACCTCCCCCGAGGATGCATCAGATTGAGGTTGCGCAAGGAAAAACTGCACGGGATAATCGCCCTTTTCGAGTATAACCTGCTTCGCCAAGCGCTGATTAGGGTTGATGATGATGGGGGCCTTCAAATTGGTACGGATCTTTTGCCGATCAGGGGGCACGACTACAAGGGTATAGACTTCGAGTTCCTCCATATTGGCAGCCCCCAATTCGGTAAGGTCGCCTCGACGAAGCTCGACCCGGTATTCGGGCTGAACCGTATAAGGATTCAACAAAATAAAGGCCAGTTCTCCCGTATCCGTGGCCTGTAGCCAACTCAATGAGTCACTGGGTCCGGGAAGAAGAACAAATCGCCGGTATTCCTGAAACCCGAGAATAGGCTGAGTAAAAGTGATGATCGTCTCCGGATCAATGTCAAGGGTCCCGAATCGCGTCGTTTCCAATTGCATAGATGAGCTTTCCACCCCTTTTTTTCGTTACACTGCTCGGTGCAAAGTATGCCGAATCATACGTGTCGTTGCAAACATTGCGGTCGGCCCTGTTCAGATGAACTGCCCAATTCCGTGGGAAGAACCTCATAGGGGGAGGTTGGACTCGTAGCAGACCGAGCAGATATGATATGGTGGAGTCAAATTAGGGGTGATCAGGGACTGAGCATGATTGGTTAAACTGGATCCATGGTACCGATGTTGATATAATCCAGACCAATTCCCAGCCCTGTATGTAAACCATTGTCATTGTCGGAGTTAGGCGTCTGTCATCATAACTGGTGGGGCGAATGTTAGAGGGTATCTAAGTGCGTCGAATCTTTTCTGCAATTCCAGGTCTGTTTTCCCATGACATGGGCATTGACCTGGGTACCGCCAACACCTTGGTATATGTGAGGGGACAAGGTATTGTTCTTAGCGAACCCTCGGTAGTCGCCATCAACAAAGACACGCGCAAGGTTCGAGCCGTCGGAAACGAGGGCAAGAACATGATCGGCCGGACTCCCGGCAATATCGTCGCTATTCGTCCCATGAAGGACGGGGTAATCGCCGATTTCGAGATTACCGAGGCGATGCTGCGCTACTTCATCCAAAAAGTCCATAATCGACGGAATCTGGTATGGCCTCGTGTGGCCATTTGCGTTCCGTCTGGAATCACGGCGGTAGAAAAACGGGCCGTTGAAGAGAGCGCGCAACAGGCAGGCGCCAAAAAAGTATTTACAATCGAAGAACCTATGGCAGCAGCCATCGGCGCGGGGTTGCCTGTCCAAGAACCCCAAGGTTGTATGATCGTCGATGTCGGTGGAGGGACCACCGAAGTGGCCGTCATATCGCTGGGGGGGATTGTTTTTTGTAAATCGGTCCGCGTAGCAGGCGATGAAATGGACCAGGCCATCATACAGCATCTGAAACGAACCTATAATATGATGGTGGGTGAACGGACGGCCGAGGATATCAAGATTGCCATCGGGTCGGCCTATCCGTTAAAAGAAGAGCTGGAAATGCAGGTTAAAGGACGGGATCAGGTCATGGGTCTTCCAAAGGTTCTGACCATAACGTCGGAGGAGATCCGAGATTCCCTCAAAGAACCCGTTGCATCCATTGTCGATGCAGTGCGAGTAACGCTCGAACGTACCCCGCCGGAGTTGTCGGCTGACATTGTGGATCGTGGCGTGGTGCTGGCAGGAGGCGGCGCAATGTTGCGCGGCCTGGATCAGTTGATCGCAAAAGAAACAGGTTTGCATGTGACTGTTGCCGAGGATCCGCTAACAGCGGTCGTATTGGGAACGGGCCGATACCTGGAGACCTTGCACCACTTTCACGAAGAAGAATAAGTGAGGGCGGCATAAACAGTGTTGCTTCCCCGGCGCATAGGCGAACACCGCGCCACAGTGATTTTGGTGGTACTTGTGGCGCTGTCCTTAATATCGCTGGCCTCGGGTACACAGGCCAACTGGGTAAGCCGGTACGTCCGAACCGGTGTATCGGTAGCAGCTACACCCTTCTGGCGTGCTATGGGACTTACCTCATCAACCGCGGACTATGTTTCGGGTCTGTTCATCTCCTATAATGCCACTCGCCAGGAGCTACAGGACCTTCGACTGCAACTGGCTCAGACCGTCCCGGACCAGGCCGCCCTCGATGAACTACGCGCACAGAATCAACGGCTTCGAGAGAAGCTCTCATTTGCCAATCAACATAGTGATATGTCACTCAGACTAAGCCGGGTCAAGGTTATAGGAACGTTTGACGGCACTCTCATCATCGACCGAGGTTCCGTTCATGGTATTACCGAGGCGATGAGCGTCATCACCCCGGATGGTATCGTGGGAGTGGTTAAGAACGCTGAACCCTTTCAGTCGTTGGTCTATACCTTGCATCACCCCGATTGCCGTGTAGGGGCCATGATCCAACGCAATCGGTCGCACGGCATTGTTCATGGTAGCGGTAGCGATTACAGCCACATCTGTCGAATGGAATACATTGATATGAAAGACGAGGTTCGACCGGGTGACATCGTGGTGACCAGCGGAGGCGCAGTATTCCCCGCTGGGTTGCCCATCGGCCGCATCATCGCCCCCCCTCAAGGTGAGGGCCTCTTGCTGAAGGCGGCATATGTTGAGCCCTTCGCAAACCCTTACCGCCTGGACGAAGTGTTTGTTGTAATGCAGGCACAAATGGACGCAGATGACCTTGCCGGTTGGGAGGCGCCCGAACCCAGGCAGGAAGCCCCGGGTATTGCGGCCACCATGCCGGACGGTCGACCGTTACAAGAGCGATTGGCGCCATGACCAAAGACCCACGATGCAGCATTGAAAGCCTTAACACATTACTATGATGATGCGCAGGTACATAATATGGGCGGTGGTTGTCATAGCTGCAGCGCTACTGCAGACCACATGGCTCGATGCTTTTCGAGTACTCGGCGTAACGCCCAATCTAATGCTATTATTGGTCGTATATTTCGGTCTAATGGAAGGCGAAGAACGAGCTATGCTTACTGGCGTTCTGGGTGGCCTGTTTCAGGATGTTGCGGGAAACAATACCCTGGGCCATCATATACTCTGCTTGGTCGTGATCGGCTATGCCGTGGGGCGCATCAGCACACGATTGGTTACAGATCACCCTGCAGTCAAAGCCGGCGTTGTTTTTCTGGCTAGCCTTGCGAATGGCTTAGCGTTTACCACCATTCACTATATCCAGCGGCCAACAACGCCCGCCATAGAGACTATCATCGAACGCGTGGTACCCGGAGCATTTTATACTGCATTGATCACCCCGATCCTATTTTGGTTACTTGATATAATCGTTGGACGCTTTTTGGTTCCTCAAGGGAGCACGACATAACATGATCGCCAATCCGGAAAAACACCGTTACGAAGGATTTGAGCGGCGCATATCTTTCATGCGGGCAGTGTTTTTGGCGGTTGCTGCACTGCTTATTCTGCGACTGGGATATCTTCAAATCGACCAGGGCGAGACCTATGCAGATCGCGCCCTAAGCAATCGAATTCGTCGAATTCCCCTTCGTTCACAGCGGGGCATGATCTTCGGACCCGATGAAAGCATTGTGTTAGCTAGCAATCGCGCTGCATGCGACCTCTTTATCGTTCCCAATGAATGCGAAGGTCACGAGGAGGAGGTAACTCACCTACTGGAACGGCTACTTAGTATCGATGGTTCCGAGTTGCTGGACACCATCTATGCCCATCGGAACCGGCCGTATACACAGATCCCGATAAAACGCGATATCTCCCGGGCTGAGCTGACCCAGGTTGAGGAAATGTCCTTCGCGTTGCCGGGTGTATTTGCCGTTGTCCGACCTCAACGACGCTATCTCCATGGCGAAACCGCCGGTCAAATCATGGGGTATCTCAACGAGATTGGACGTGAAGAGCTGGATCGCATGCCGGACTACCGGATGGGCGATTTCATCGGGCGTTCTGGACTCGAACAAGCCTATGAACCTGTATTGAGGGGACGCGATGGTCGTATGGTGGTAAGCCTGTTCAACATGGGCGTCCCCCAGATGCGTACGGACTCCTTTGGCAACCCCATGATGGAATCGGACCAACGAGGCCGACGTGTCGTAGTAGAGGCGCGTGATGATCCGACCCCCGGAGACCCGATCTTCACCACCCTCGATATGCCCTTACAGGAACGGGCGGAGGAATTGCTTCGCGGTGGACAGGGCGCCATTGTCGTAATGAACGCTAATACAGGCGCTTTGCTTGCCCTTGCTAGTGTGCCCAGCTATGACCCGAATGTCTTTGTCGGGGCTAGTGAAAAGAATCAGATTCGTCAGGTTCGGGATCTACTCACCAACGCAGATGGGCTTAAGCGTATGCGCCATCGCGCCATTCAAGAGCGCTATCCCCCCGGATCCGTATTCAAAGTGATGATGGCCGTAGCAGCCCTCGAGGAAGGGCTCATCAGCTCTTCCTCCACACACTCGTGCGGAGGACGCTTCAGCCTGGGCAGAACCTCGTGGCAATGCTGGCAACGAGGAGGGCATGGTTCCCTTGATATCGTCGATGCCTTGGCGTTTTCATGTAATGTCTATTTCTATCACACAGGGCTTGCCCTTGGCATTGAAAACATTAACAAGTGGTCCGCCCTAATGGGTCTTGGCGTGACGACCGGAATCGATTTGCCCGGCGAAATTCCCGGTCTGATTCCATCACCTGAATGGAAAGATGAATACTATGCCGAGGTAATGAACCGATGGGACCGCCAATGGCATCGGGGAGATACGGTGAACCTTTCCATTGGGCAAGGACACTGCTCCGTAACGCCATTGCAGACCGCCGTCATGATGGCAAGCATTATCAATGGCGGTCGGCGCGTAACACCTTATATCAATTTACATCATGGACCCCGGGTCTCCGAGCCATTCATTAGTGAGGAGACGCTCGAAATTGTCCAAAAAGGAATGCGCAAGAGCGTCACCAAGCAGGATTTTCCCAGTGGTACGGGACGACTCGCGCATATCGAGGGGATGAACATTATCGGGAAAACGGGGACGGCGCAAGTGGTTAGCCTGAGTACGCTCGAACGCTTTGAGACGGAGGATGGAGTTCCCGGCAATATTCCCAACCATGCCTGGTTTATAGCAGGCGTTATGGATGAAGATCCCCCACTCGCCATTAGCATTTTGGTTGAACACGGACTCCGAGGAAGCACGGGGGCGGCTCCTCTGGCGCGTGATCTCATCGAGTTTTTCTACACCGAACGGGCCCAGGAAATCACCCATGTCGCCCGGTTGCACGAGGACTGATGCCGTCGGTTCAAAATGAGCTTCTGAGCGCCCACATCGGAATGTTTGATCCGGGGAATTTACGTCGGATCGATTGGGGTCTCGCCGTCCTGGCATTGGCGCTTGCCATAATAGGGTTAATCACTCTGTATAGCGCAACCTATGGCGCGGCTCAGAGCGAATCCATCGAGGAGGTTTCCAGCCTGTCCTGGAGTGCGTCGTTCCGCGAATTTTTCTCCATGTTCTTCGGGCGTCAGCTCCTTTACTTCCTATTAGGTATCGCGATCGCCGGCATTATCGTCTGCACAGACTATCGGATACTCATCTCATTGGCCCCCCTGTTCTATGTGGCCATTTTGGGCTTGCTAATCCTGGTCCTCTTTGCCGGTCACGAGGCGCGAGGCGGTCAGCGATGGCTAAACTTAGGGATTTTCAACCTCCAACCGTCTGAGTTTAGCAAAATCGTGCTTATATACATGTTGGCCTGGTATTTGTCATGGCTCGGACCGCGCATTACCAAGATCCGTTATTTCGCGCTATCGTTTGTTCTCGTAGCCATTCCTTGCGCACTTGTCGTGATCCAGCCAAGCCTGAGCGCGGCTCTCGCAATGATCCCAATCGTCGTAGTGATGTTATTCGCAAGTGGTTGTCGCCTATGGCATCTTGGGGCGATCATTGTTGTCGGCCTGATACCCTTAGCTATGGTCGGAATGCAAGTTCGTACCTTTCAGGAAGTGGGAGCTCGAGCTTATGAGGAGCGTTCCTATCCGTTGGGACTCAAACTCAAGGGGTATCAGATCGAGCGCATTCTAACGTTTCTCGACCCAGAGCGGGATCCTCAGGATAAAGGCTACCAATCGATACAGATGCGTATTACGGTCGGAAGCGGCCAGATGACCGGCAAGGGATTTGGACAGGGTACCCAGACCCATTTTAAATTTCTACCTGAGTTTCATACGGATATGATCTTTGCATTACTGGCCGAGGAATGGGGCTTTGTGGGAGCCACCACAGTAATTGGATTATTTCTTGCGTTTTTCTATCGAGCTCTGGCCCTCGCCCGGGCATGTACTGATCCCGCAGGAAGTCTTCTGGCGGTGGGTTGTGTCACGCTATTGGGATTTCATGCATTCACCAACATAGCGATCACGGCAGGAATGCTTCCTGTCACAGGAATGCCATTGCCGTTCTTAAGCTATGGCGGCTCTTTCTACTTAGCCACCATGATGTGTATCGGGACCTTACTGAGCATTCATGTACGGAAGCGGTTTTTTGAATGACCATTATGTCATCCCCGGATTCTTCAGAATCCAAAGACACCTTTCCCCCACCTCGGATGCGACTGCGATTGACCCGCGGAGAGCGATTCATCGGACAAACACAAACAGCTTATGTGGGCGAGGTGATGGAAGCTATTCGTTGTTCAGAAGTACCTGTGACTATGACCTCCGGCAGGCCGCCACGGCCCCGCCTAGCAACTGGTCTATCGTTGCCGATGGAATATACCAGCCAGTGCGAATACATGGACGTGGAACTTTTGCCGCCTGAAGCTACGCCTCCCATGACAACCTTAACATTTGCGCGTCGACTGCAGGTCTGCCTACCACCGGACATCGAGTTGCGTTGGGCTCGACGAATTCCCCCCAGAACACCTCATGTGCGTGGTTCCGTCTGCGATGTTTGTTATACTATTCGCGGTATATTTGATCCGGCCCGTGCTGCCGCGTTTCGAACCTGTGCTTCATGGCTAGTTGAACGGGAACGTAAAGGTAAGACACGGAAGCTCGATCTGAAGCAATGCGTACTCGGACTCGAAATTCATTCCGAAACGCTTCGTATAAAACTGGCTGTGCGGCCCACGGGAACCCCAAAACCCGAGGAGATACTCATGTCCGTTTTCGCTACGCCAAAGGCGGCACTCGGTGGCTACTCCATCGAACGCACTGCTATGCGGCTGGCGCCAGCCCCGTATCCCCAAACATTGATCAGGGAGCTATAATGAAGGAATTTCTCATAAACGTAGCGCCGCTCGAAACACGAATCGCAGTGCTTGAGGAAAAACGCCTGGCTGAGTTGATCATCGAACGCCAGGAAAACCGTAGCGTTGTCGGCAACATCTATAAAGGCAAAGTAGAATCGGTGCTCCCAGGCATTCAAGCGGCCTTTATCGATATTGGATTTGAGAAAAACGGGTTCCTATATGTATCCGATATTGCGGGCGCCGAGGGTACCGGAGATTTTGTCTTCGAGGAAGGTACGGCCAAACCGAATCAGCGCGGCGGACGGGGTCGGGGCCCTGCCATTGATAAACTGCTGAAGAAGGGTCAAAGCATCATGGTCCAGGTCAGCAAAGACACCCTTGGGACCAAGGGCGTTCGACTGACCAACTATGTGACCCTTCCCGGTCGTTATTGTGTCCTAATGCCCACAGTATCGAATATAGGCGTATCGCGTAAGATCGATAGCGACAAGGAACGGGATCGTCTGCGAAAAATACTTCAAAAGGTGCGCCCCAAAGGTCTGGGTGTGATACTGCGCACGGCAGCCGAGGATCGGGAGAAGGCCGACTTCGAGGCCGACCTTAAATATCTTACCAAAGAGTGGCAAAAAATTAAGAACAAAATGGAGTCGGTAAAAGCGCCATGCCTGCTCCACGAGGATCTATCCCCTGTCCTCCGACTGGTACGCGATACATTCACCAGTGATGTTAGCCGCCTCACCGTTGATAGCGAAAGCGAATACAGCCGCATTCTCAACTTCCTCGATTCATTCGGCCCCGCTTTGAAAAAGCGCTGTAAGCTCTACAAAGGTAAGCGGCCCATGTTCGACAGGATGGGCGTTGAAGAGGAGATCGAGAAGGCGCTGAATCGCAAAGTCTACCTGAAAAGCGGTGGGCATATCTGTATCGACCAGACCGAAGCCCTTATCGCGATTGACGTCAATACAGGTCGGTTCACGGGAAGCTCACGGCTTGAAGAAACCGTATTCAAGACCAATATGGAAGCCGCCGAGGAGATCGCCCGTCAGGTTCGCCTGCGCGACCTTGGCGGAATCATCGTGATCGATTTTATCGACATGCAATATGAGCGGAACCGGAAAGAACTGATTCGGAAACTGTCCGAATGCCTTAAGGGCGATCGGGCAAAAACGACAATTTCCGAGATCAGCGAGCTAGGCATGATCGAAATGACCCGAAAACGGGTTAAGCACAATCTCATCAAGGCTTTATCACAGCCATGTCCCTACTGTGACGGCAGTGGAATGGTGCGCTCCGTCACGACGATGACGTTTGGCGCTTTGCGCAAACTAGAAAATCTTTTCTGTCGCTCGAAGGAAAAGAAAGTGATTCTCCAGGTTCACGCGGATGTGGCTCGGCGTCTCCGCAATGAAAACAAGGACCTTCTTGAAGCCATCGCCCAGCGATTTGACCGCGAGATTGCTGTCGAAT
The DNA here is from genome assembly GCA_003557825.1 of Candidatus Hydrogenedentota bacterium. Classification (GTDB taxonomy): domain Bacteria; phylum Hydrogenedentota; class Hydrogenedentia; order Hydrogenedentales; family SLHB01; genus PWNM01. Next base: position 17,693 of record PWNM01000591.1, read on the forward strand.
CCGTTTCGGATTTTCACATAACTGCGGTAAAGATCCTCAGCGGGCGCACACGCAAAGAGATCACGGCGTAATCGTCCATCGACTGCGTTTAACCGTTGGGATATGTTACACTGTCACGGCTTACAAGCTATAGGAAGCCTATATTTATATTGGCCCTCCTGTATTCACTGGATTTACGAGGGGTAGGTTGAGGAAGCGGATGGACATCCCCAATAGGGACGCATAGTCCACAGATTCCCCCATCATCTGACGCACAAGGGTGGTCCAAACTATGAAAAATGTCCTTTGTGTTTTTATACTGACGCTATTGCTCTGCCTGCAGGCCGAAGCCTTTGAAGCGGGTGCAGCTCGGGTGGATATTACGCCGCGATTGGGTACGCCCTTGGCTGGGTATATGGCCCGCTGGGGCCGAGGAGCTATCGAGGTCCATGACAATCTGTGGGCCCGCGCGGTGTATCTGAGTGATGGCGAGACCTCAGTCTTTCTGGTTAGCGCGGATCTTTGCGTAATAAATCCTGAGCTCCGTGGCCGGGTCCTTGAACTGGCTCCGGCGGAAGTCCCCGTTGATCATATCATCCTTACGGCGACCCATAATCATAGCGGCCACGGAGGGATGGTCGAAGACATCCTGATCCGCCCTTTCACAGGCCGGTTTATGCCCGATGTACTCGAAGCCACGGCCCAGGGATTTGCAGAAGCAATGCGCGAAGCCTATGCAAACCGACGACGAGCGGCCATTGGTTTCGATACTTTTACCCAACAGGATTTGACCGTAAATCGGCGCGACGAGGATGGGCCGGTTGATCCCCAGGTAGGGGTAATCCGAATCGAAGACGCCGATGGGACAGCCATTGCATTTATCACGAATATGGCAGCCCATCCTACCACGGTCTGGGATGATCGCATGCTGAGTATTTCGGCGGACTTCCCTGGCTTTTTCAACACAGAGCTCGAACGTCTTTCCGATCCGGGGAGCGTGTCCCTCTTTCTAAACGGCGCGTTGGGCAACCAAAGGCCGCGGAGTCAGGGCGATCTCGAAGGGTGGGAGCGAACGGCCTCCATAGGCCGAACACTTGCACAGCGAACCATCGAAGTAGCGGAAAGCATCGAGTGCTCTCAGGAGCCGCTACGCTTTGCTTATACCACGGCATCCCTTCCTCCCACGTTAGTCCCCGATGTTCTGCCGGATACAACCGTGTTGCAGATGCTGGAAATCGGCGACTTGGCAATGCATTTTTTCCCCGGGGAGCCCTGCGTGGAACTCGGGTTGGACCTGCGTACCCGTTCGTTGGATTCCGGATATACCGCCCAGTTTTCCGTGGGACTTGCCAATGACCATCTGTTCTATTTCGTGCCCCGTTCTCAATATACGGAATCTATCTACGAAAACGAAATGAGCCTTTATGGGCCCGGAATGGAAGACTGGTTCAACCGACATTTTGCTCAGCTTGCCTCTCGAACGGTTCCAGCCGAGGCCTATGACATTCCGCCTCTTCCCCCACTCGAGGAATATCCTGGCGGTTTATTCAGCGCACTGGCAGGAACGCCCTATCAAATTGGATATCAGCGAGGTCAGGTTTTTCGAGAAGCCATTCACAGACGATATGAGGATCGGGTACTCGGACCTATAGCCGACGGCCATGGTCTTCCTGAAGAGGGTTGGTGGACCTTGGCCAGTCGCTTTCTTAACCTTGATACCATCGCCCTGTGGCGTCTTGGATATGGCGCACGGCCCCTTCTCGCAGGACTCTCGGAAACAACATTTCGGGAGCTTGAGGGCATGGCCGACGGCGCCCATCTGGCCTTCGACGGAATCTGGCTAAGCGAAGTAATGCCTATGTTATTGGGCCAAGATGACCCGGACTTTTTTGAACTGCCCTATTGCACCTTATTTGCCGCGGTCGGCGATCGAGCGGGCGCAGACGATTTACTTGTGGGCCGAAACCTGGATCGACCCGGTGATGAGCCTGTTACCGTGCTCCAGATTACCCCGACCACCGGTCGACAGTATCTTGAGATCGGCTTCCCCGGGGAAATCGGCATTTTTACGGGGATGAATAATGCGGGCGTCGTTGTCGCAGTCGAAACCATCGAAGATAGCACGACCCAATCTCCTGATGGTCCGCCCATTGGGTATGTGCTTCGTGAAGTACTTGCCGAAGCGGATGATTTTTCCGAGGCTCTGACGAGGATACAAGGGGCAACGCATTTAAGTGGATTGCGAGTCTTAGTGACCGGACCTGATCCTGAGGGAACGGCCATGAGCGTTGAAGGAACAGCTCGCCAGGTGTATTCAGCAGCAGCTATCGTCGAATTTGGACCCGAGATGCATACTCGATTTCCTTCCGATGGTCTGCTTTACGGTACCCCCGTCGAGGTACCGGATGAACTCAAGGAAGAACCTGAAGAAGACGAGGAACAAGCAGAGACCGATGATGAAGACCGCGTCGTAGTTGTTGACTCCAGTCCGCGGTACACTCGAATGCATGAGCTCCTTAGCGACGAGCGAATCATATCGTCGTCGGAAATCATGGATGCATTGGGCGATGCTACAGCTGATATGGCCCCCGACGATCGGATCTATAACGAGGATACCCAATTTAGCGCCGTTTTCGAGCCCAATAGCCGTCGCGTATTGATACGGACACGCCAACCCGACGGGAGCCGCGGGGAAACACAGGTGTTTACGCTGGATGAGTTCCCAGCAGCCCAGGGAGGTGACGTCGAGTGAGCTCGTATGACGATCGTCTGATTACCCCATCGCTTCGCCGTCGTAGGCGTCGCTCTGGGCGCCGTGGGTGTATCTTTCCCTATTTGTTAATTGTACTGGTTATTCTTGGGGGATTCCTGGCATGGTATACACGCGACTCTCATCCGTTGCGTCATCTGCTGCCCACCGGACAAACGTATAACATCGTACTGGTCGATATCATCAGTAACCGGTCGAATATATCCCAGTCGCGAGTTTGGGAAGCTATGCCCGATGCATTCGCCACCGAACAGATGATGGCGTCACTTGGCGAACACACGCAAGTTCCCGAGTGGGTGATAAACAATATAATCGGCCCAACCTGCTTTCTCACGGGCAATGATCTAGATGAATTTGGAGATGTCCTCTTCCTCACCAGGATGACCCGTGTCGGCAAAATCATCGAAGCATTCCATCGTTTTTTCCCGGGCATTGAACCCGATCATGCTGGAGGGTTAAAGTTACGACGCCTATCTGAAGATGGACCCTATTATGCAGTCCGAGGCCGATTGCTGGCGCTCAGCCCCTGTCGCGAGACCTTGATCAAGGCTTTGACGCTTACTGATGACCATCGAATTCCGCAAAAAACGCTTGATACCGCCTTGGGCGAATCCGGCGCAGAACAGGTACGGGGCATCATCTCGCTAGGCCCGGAAGATCCGTTAGGCGATGCTTTCAAATCCCTCAGTTTTGCCTTGCGTATCGAGCCGCTTTCGGCCCAGCTTGAATTCCGGACGTTGCTCACCCCCGATTGGGAGGCAAAGCTCAACCCCATATTGGATAATGCCCAAGCCGTTCGCCTGGACCCGCCAGTGGAAGGATTGATAGAGGTGTCCGCGAACCTCGGAATCACCCTGAGCGAGGTCTGGAGCGCCACAGAAGCCATCTTCCGTGATGATGATGAACCGTCGGCTTGGGACACATGGAAAGACGCGCTTGAAGAAGACGAACAAGCCGAACTTGAGTTATTTCAGGCACTGCTCGGCATGATTGGGCCCGGACTACGCTTGACGTGGCGCGACATTGATCAGCACGAAATGTTTCCTCTGCCCACGTTTGTGGCAACTGCCGATGCGCGCCCTGGAACGGTGATAGGTTTTTTTGAGTCCCTGGGGCCGCCGCCTGAGGACGCCATGCCTTGGGAGTCCTTCCCCCGATACGATCCTGAACAGCAAAGGCTAACGATTCCAATGATTGGCGGGCCGTCGTTTGAACCAACCTTTGGATTAATTGGAGATGCTCTGGTTGCGAGCACCAGCGCAATGGAAGCCGACACATTATTGTCAAATCCCAACGAGACAACCACCCCTTTTCCTTACCAGGGCAATTTATTCATCCGGGTTAGACCCGTACCAAGTGTTAACGAATTGATGGATACGGGGCGACTACTGGCGAGCCAGAATCTACTTCGTGGCCATTCTGCAGAGAGCTTTGTACAAACAGCCGATCTATGGGAGCGCAAAGCGGCCCCCCTTGATGAGCTCACGGCGGTGATCGCGGTAGACGAGGACGGCAGCGGATTTCGTGGCGAACTGGCAATCACCTGTGTACCCTTCTAATCTATTGTCGGCGGGATGGAATACGCTGTGTCGAAAGCCCAACCGAACGTTGCTATATCGCTTTCGAATCGTCCGCGGTAGATGACCACCCATCTCCAAATGGTGAAAGGAATCATACATCATCCATGGCCAATGAAGAGGTCGACATCGGCACTGCCGTGACCACTGAGAACGCCGAAGGAACCGATGACTTTATCGTTGATGAAGTCACCGATGAGGTGCTCCGACTTCATCTGGACAAGTTTGAAGGACCTCTCGAACTACTGCTGTACCTGATCAAGGTTCAGGAGATTGATATCTTTGACATTCCCATTGTCAAGGTGACGGACCAATACCTGCGTTTCCTCGACATGATGCGCGAAGAGGATCTTGACGTGACAGGTGAGTTCCTTGTCATCGCGGCCACCCTTATACAGATTAAATCACGCATGCTTCTGCCCGCGGACACCGAAGCCGATGAAGAAGAAGAGCTTGAAGAAGAAGATCCCCGACTCGAGCTGGTTACAAAATTAATCGAGTATCGGAAGTATCGAGACATTACTGGACTGCTACAGTTACTTGAAGAAGAACGAGAGAACTGGTTCACCCGTCACGCTCGTATCGAGGTGGAGACGCCGGAAAACGAGCAGGAGATGCTCGAAGTCACTCTGTTCGATCTGACCGAGGCATTCCGGAACGTGCTGCGTTATTTTACGGATGATCTCATCCATACTGTGCAGGGTGAAGGGGCTTCGGTCGACGAAAAAATAGAGTATATCGAGGAGCGGCTGGTTCGCAACGGTAGCCTGGGATGGACCGAACTGTTCCAGGATTGCCGCAATCGGGTGGAGTTGGTCTGCGCTTTTCTTGCGATTCTCGAGCTGTGTCGGATGGGACGCCTGCGGGCGCATCAGCATCATGCCTATGGGGAGATTCGGTTGTTTCCCTCCGAGCCGGACGAAGCGGCCACGCATGAGGTGGGTTGAGCGAATCCTTCAGAGCCTCCGCCGTGGTGCTTCTCTCGGTGAACGAGGCGAGCTGCTCGCCGCAAAGCATCTTCGCCGGAATGGATACCGAATACTTGAGCGAAACACCAAGCTTGGCGCATACGAAATCGACATCATCGCCAGGGAAGGCGATACCATAGCGTTCGTCGAGGTGAAAACACGGCAAGGCGATCCCTATGCTGATCCGGAAGCGAATATAACTCCTACGAAAATGCGTCATCTCCGCCGGGCGGCGGGGATTTACTTGGCGCACCACGATAACCCCGAGTACTACTACCGATTTGATGTGGTTACCGTGGTAATACCTGGTTCCGGGGCTCCTGAGATCGCCTTGTACCGCGATGCCTTCCCAGGTGAGTAATACGACCTCGGGCGGTTAGGCGTCCTCAGTCACTTCCCTTACCCGATCCTTATGGATGCGGCGCGTCCGGCCCTGAATCTGGATGTAGTAATAGGGGTCATCGTCGATGACGGCATCGGCAGGTTGGGCCAGGCCGCTATGAAAATGGACCACATATCTAACAGGCTCTTCTTTTTGGGCAGCAACCGGCGGGATCGCATCATCAATCTGCGCCAACAGTCCACTCTGAACCCCATTGCGTCGGAAATGCCGCTCCCAATGGCGCACCGTTCGGATGTAGTTCTGCGTCTCGTTAAAAGGAGGCACGCCATTGTGGCGTCGCACGGCTTCCGGCCCGGCGTTATATCCCGCCAGAGCAAGAGTCAGGTTGCCGTTGAATAGCTTCAACATTTTGGAAAGGTACTGCGTACCTCCGGCAATGTTTTCGGCCGGGTCAAAAATATTCGAGACTCCCATATCACTGGCTGTCCCAGGCATGAGCTGCATAAGCCCCTTTGCCCCTGCTCTTGACACGGCATTGGGGTTGAAATTGCTCTCTGCACGGATAACTGCATAGACCAAGCTCTGATCAAGGTTATACATGCGGCAGTAATACTCGACAATTTCACCAATTTTCGAATGGTCGGTTATTTGCGATCGGCTTAGGCTCCTGAACTGCCGGGGAACCGAGACCCGTTCGAGGGTGATATCTTCGAATCGGGAGTCGTTCTCATAGCGCTGAGGCCGGTTGGTCATCACAGTGGTGCCGCTTTCATCCCGAAACGCGCGCATTTCGGATGTTCCCCGCCTCCGGGCCGTTTGAACCCGTGGGGGTACCGGTGCAGGAGCAGCAGGCTGTCCAAACTGGGAATGCAGATTGGGAGCAGCATGTTGCCCGGGCCCACGCATAACGTCGGTTGAGCCGTCAAAACACACCACTACTCCCACAAGGATGAGGAACGTGATCAGGTATTTCATGTGTACTCGCCCCATCAAGGCTTCCTGTTTCCCCTTCATCATACGGCCAAAGTATACCCCATAAAAGCCTTTTTTGGCAACCCACTTATTCGAGATTTGCCCGTAAAACACCCCTGGGTAGCATCTGAAAGACCTAAAATTACGCAACCCGCATGTCTATTTCGTATGCTTGGTCCTTGCAATTATATGGTCCTGTAGTTCGCGATCAATAAGTCGAAACTGCTGTGAGAACCCTGCTACACGCACGGGAATGTTACCGTATCGCTCCGGATCGTTTTGAGCCCGAAGCAGCCGCTCTACGGTGGTCACATTCCACTGCAACTGCCCCACTCCCATCCGAAAGGCGCCGTTGATCAATTGCGCCAGCCTTTGGACTCCCGTCGGTCCGGCTGCCAATGCCGGATCGATCTCGATGATGGCCGCAGAGGCTCCTGCTGCCTGATCGTGCGGTAAGCGTGCCAGGGACTGGAGCATTGCCGTTACACCCCGCTCGTCACGGCCTTGATGGGC
>PWNM01000066.1 GCA_003557825.1 Candidatus Hydrogenedentota bacterium
GATTCAGAGGGAAGACAATGCGGGCGTGGGCAGAAAATAAACACGCCCACGCCCGCCATATGCTTACAAGACATTTTTTAAAAGGCGACCTCGACCCCGCTCAAAGCTTTTTGTTCATATCATCCCAAGCGCTTTGTTGGGCTTCGATGTCGAGGGAACGCTTGAACTTCCGGACGCCGTCATCGAGGGATTCATAGATCACGAAGAGCTTGTCGAGGTTGGTGATCTCGAAGACCTTCCGGATGTCAGGATTCAGCGCACAAAGACGAAAGAGCCCGCCGGATTCGGTGATCAATTTGTTGATTCGTAGTAGCTCGGTCAGGACCGCGCTCGACAGATAATCTACGTCTTCAAAGTCCAGGAGCAGATAGAGTCCGGGGTGTTTCTCGACATAATTGGCCAGGTCACTGCCGAAATTGGTCACATTAATGGCGTCCAAGACGCTGGCAGCGCGGATACGTCCGATGGTAATAGGCGGATCTTCCGAAAAAACAACCAGGGATTGTTCACTCATGGCTTGATACCCCTTTGCTCCATGCCTTTCGTTTCATTTTCATGACAAGGCAGTGTTCATCGTTATCGTATGCGACATCTTCCATGCAATGCTTAATTAGACAAATGCCGCGGCCTCCAAGGGCTTTATCATCCGGGGGATCGACGGCATCCACGTGAAACCCTTTCCCTTCGTCCCAGATTCGAAAGATACAGTGATCGTTGGATTCCTGTATTTGCAGCCGAACCTTGCGCTCTTCCTCGAACTGATTACCATGGGTAATCGCGTTGACCAATGCCTCTTCGAGACATAGGTGGGCGTAAAACACCCGTTCCGCATCGATCCAACCGTATGCGACAAGCGTTGCCACGGCGCTTTCCACCGTGGGGCGCAACGCTTCTGTCGAGCTTGGTATTTCGCTGTAAAAAATCGTCCGTTCCACAAGACTCCGCCTGTCCTATGCGGGAAAGAATAGGGGCAGCATAGCACACCCGCACGGCGTTGCCCAACTTCCTGTATCGACTCTATTGCCCCTCGGCGACCGGTTCCTCGGCCAACACGAGAGCCAGCCGGGTGGTCAACCAAGCGTTTTCCATCCCGCTCGATAGATGGGCCTCGCGGAAAGTCTGGGAAATGGTCCGCAATCCTCCGGCCACGTCGGGTTCGAAAGCGTCTTCGCCCATAGTCAGGCCCATAACCGGCATGACAACATCGCTGAGCAGCGTATGCCGTAGTACGACAAACCCATTACGAGGAGTCTCGGGATCGAGAGGCGGCTCGACGGTCTCAAGGATGACCGTTCCTTCCTCGCCTTGTAGTCGGTCAATGACCGTTCGTAGACCCGGCAGGTCGGTCGACAAAATCAGCTGCTCGCCGGCGAAGGCGAAATAGATCCCCGTATCTCCGGGTAAGGGCAGGGCCAGATCCATAATGGGAACGCCGCGATAGGTTTCGGCAGGATCGGTGGGCAGCCCCAACAAGGCCTGCAACAGGTTCCGGGTCATCTGCGGGTTGTCGAGCCCCAGGATGGCCGTCGCCAAAGGAATACCATTATGCTGTCCCCGGACGGCCAGGGCGATTTCGTCCCCCATCATGCCCGCCACCATGCGAAACATGCCAATGCCCTGTTGCACGCCCGCATCTTCCTGCATGCTCTCGTGAATGCCGTCGAGCCAGTCCCCCTGCATCTGCTCCTTGGTCTCCGGCGTCAGACGAAAGGCAAACGCCGCATGGGCCTCGGGAGGCAAGAGGGTTGCATAATGCAACGGCCCCAGGGTTTCGGGGGGTTGGGCGAGCTCCGTGTGACGCTCCGTATCGATTCGGCTTGCCATGGCCAGCGTATCGGGCTCGAGGCGCAGTGTAAGTACCACGGGGTCATCATCGGTTAGTTCGCGCATGGGTTGGGTCTGAAGGGCAAGCACGGAGCGTAGGGTCATGTCCGTGACGACATTGTACGCCAACATCATGTCGATCATCTTGGCCATTTGCTGAGGCTGGGCGAGCAGGACCGTCTCGTGGGGGTGTTCCACCGGACATTCCTGCGTCCCATACCGGATGGGAGCAGGAGCAACCAATCGGTCGGCCGTTTCGCGGACCATGCCAAGGGGACGACCGACCACCAGCCAGTCGTCTACCACAAAATAACCGCCGTCTTCACTGGCATCGGCTTGGATGAGCGTGACGTTCCGGTAGGTCACCTCGGTCAGTTCTTCGACGGGGCGCTGGGCCATGTTCGAGAGAATACGCGACGCGAGGGCATCGCCGTTGTCCTTGTCGGACAGGGGCAAAACCATGACCGCGGGGGCTGATTCGAGCAGAGCAGCGCCAAAGGCCGACCATGGCGCGTCCGAATCGTGCCCCCCAGCGGCGACAGGCTCTAGTTCCTCTAGCTCTACAAAGAGGGCCATGGCGCGATCCGGGTCGATACCGGTTCCGGTCAGCACATCGCGGAGGTCCTCGGCTTGGGATAGCCCATATTGCCTCTGTTGTTCCCGAACCATGCGCTGATATTGAAGGGCGAACTCGTCCGGGTCGGGATGCATACGCCGGGCAAGCTCGACCACGTTGTCATGCAGAAATCCAAAGGAAGGCGCCGCCACGGCAAAATCGCTCGAAGCCGGTTGAAGTTGCAGAAGCTGCAAGGTCTCCACAGCAACATCGTCGGGTCCCACCTTGATCTCGGGCAAGGTCGCCGTCTCGGGCTCGCGGGGACCGCATGCCATTAGCAGAATTGCGATTAGAATAACCCCAGCAAAAGCAAGTGGGGTCTGTATGTTCATTCGATATGCACGATAGCGCGCCATATGTTCTCCTTAACTTGCCGGCTTTTGGGAAATGCCGGTTTGATTGGGTGTATTGCCGCCAGCGGACATGGGCGACGTTTCCTGGCATTTGATGAACGCATCACAGTATCAAAATCCCCGTTGCGGCGCAATTCGATCGACGGCTTCACAGGATGGAATATTGGCCTTGGTCGTATTCGTTGGTGACGATCCACAGGAGCCTGCGGACGGGGTCGTACCGCCAGGCGGCGGTTGGTCCATCGTTGGAACCCTCGGGCAGGGATTGGCCGTCGAGCAACACTTCAACGGGGGGCGTCTCCCAGGGAATGCGGAGGATATGGGGCGTTCGGCGGCCCTCAACCGTCACAAACAAGGGATAGCCCTCGTCGACGGTGACCGTAGTGGCGCCGTTGCCGTCGGTGTGATGGGCAGTAAACGTGCTCACGCCATGGGGATAGAGGGCAAAGGTGAGATAACCCGTCGAATCGACGTCGCCGAAGCCCGTATAGTCGCGCTCGACCTGCATGGGGATGATGGCCCCGTCGCGGATATAGGCGGGGTATTCATGGAGGGGAAATTCGGCTTCGAAGGTCTGTCCGCCGTCAATGACCGTGTGTTCGTCGAAAAGGTAGCGCCAGCGGCCTGCGGGCAATCGCACCGTGCGCATGTAGGAATCTTCGTAGATGGGGGCAATCAGAAAGGAATCGCCGAAAAGGTAGTGGTATTTACCACGAACCGGCGTCATGAGTTGGGCGTTGCCATGATGTTGTTCGACGACATAGGAATAGATATAGGGCACAAGTTCCGTGTGAAGCCAAGAATACCACCGGATGATCTCGAGCTCTTCGTCCGACCGTTCCCAGAGGGCCCGGTTGCCGTGGCCGCCGTTAAGAAAAAGCCCACAGAAGGCCGAGAACTGGGCCCAACGGATGTAGAGCCGGGGCGGAATGGTGTCGCCGCTGAAGCCGGCCACATCGGACCCGATGACGCTGTATCCGAGGCGAGCGCTACGCAGGATGTCCACAATGGCTTCCTCGATACCCTCATCGGCCAGGCTCCATGTATGGCGTTGATCGCCCACCCAGGTGACGGGCGCGGCGTCGAAGGGGGCGAACCCTTCGGGATGGGCGTAGCGGTCGAGGGATCGGGCGAGGGTGATGAACTCGGGATTCTGGGACAGGCCGTGGCGGTATTCGTCCCGGTAAAACCGGTCCATGTAGCCGCGGGTGGTCATCCAGCCTCGATGGGTGCGTTGATAGGGCAGCGGGATACCAAGGGGACGGGAACTGAAGAAGGTGGCCGTTCCGTCGAGTTTCCAGCCGTCGATGCCCCAATCGAACAGGGGCTGCTGCATACCCCGCCACCAGGCCATGGCCTCGGGATGGGTATAATCGATGAACCCGCCCCGGCCTTTCCACCAGCGCCACTGATAGCCATCGCCCGCCAGATAGCCGTTGGCCCGGGTTTCTTCGAACCAGTCTGACGAATCCTCGATGGCCGTGTCCCGGTTGTGGCTGTTCACCATGGTGGTCATCCAGAGCACCACTCGGTAGCCTCGATCCTTGAGGTCTCGGATAAATCCTTCGGGATCGGGGTAGCGCTCCTCATCAAAGACAAAGTCGTTGTAGCGGGTGGACCAAGGGCTGTCAATGAGTACCGTCCGGACGGGAATGTCGTGTTTCTCGTAACCTTCAAGCAGTTCGAGGACTCGTTCGGCGGTGTTTTCGTCGTCCTCCCAAAGCCAACATTCGAGGGCCCAGGCGGGGGTAATGGGCGTGCGGGTGTGCCGCGACGCATTAAAGGGCATGCCCCAGAATGGAAAGGCCCAATACGCCCAGAAGATTGCCAACACGACGACGATGAGAATCGCCATGCCACGGAGCCAACATCCGGGACGTTTCATAGACGATGCGTCTCCCTCAGGTTCCGCAGGCATGATCGATTAATAAGGCCAGAAGTGGTACACCTGCGTCTCCATGACGATACCATAGATGTTCCACAGACTTCCCACCATGAAATCGCCCAAGATAAGGCCGATAAAGAAGGGCACGGCATAACGATAAGCTTTGTTGCCGCCGTATTTGAGCAGCAGCAATTTGATGAGCCAGCCGATGAAGATGCAGAGCCAGAGCTGTTGCATCGACCACGAGCCGCTGATGGCGAATCCGACGGGATGAAAGACCCACCAGGTCAGATTGAGGCGCAGGACAGCCAATCCTAGACACACGACCAGGCCGATCAACACAGCGGTAAGGTTCGCAGTCTGGTGGCGGGGCGGCGCGGTGAACAGAATGTGGATGTGATCCCAAGCCTCGCGGCCAAAAAATTCGCCCGGTCCGAGAACCTGGGCCGATGCGCCATAACGATTGAACACCCAAAGCATGGCAAAAAAGGCGCAGATCGTCCCGGCTACGGTGGCAACCCCCATGGCCCCCATCATGCGCATGGAGCTCATATTGCGACGTTGGGCGATGCGCAGCGCTTCCATGCCGTGGGGCATGGGATGGCTACGATAGGCACGGGTAAAGGCGCTGAGGAATCCGAACATAGCGATATCGACGGGGTTCCGTCGGCGCATCCAGTTGACGTCGAAGAATCGGGTAATCTGTTTGTCCGGGCCGATGTTGTGCAAGTCATGCGAAGGCGGCCCCAGCTCGGCCCGCATGCGGGTAATCGAGAAGGCCGTCATGAAATACAGCACGAAGAATAGGATGATGACCCAAGCGGACATGCCCGCGGCCCAGCAGAAATAGAACAGGCCTGCGGCCCCACCAGCAGTAAGGAGTAGACCAATCCGGGCCTCCCGCTGATCGTCGGCCGTGACGTCCTCCACCTCTTTGCCCAGCAACATCCAGAGCAAGCGTTTCAGATGGCCACGGGATATCCAAAGGGCCATAAAAGCAATGGCATAGTATCCGCCGGCAGTTTGCTCGTCGACAAAGGGGAAACCGACCATGCCGTGCATGCCGATATGGGCCGCGAATACGCGGACCCCCATCCACATGAAAAAGAAAAACCACGCCGAGAAGGCCAGATCGAGGGGCATGAAAAAGCTCATGCCTATTGCGAAAGGATAGAACGATACATGGGCCGGGCCAATGGCGTTCCAGGGCGGTTCGGGGAAAAACTGTTGGAGGTTCATCACATGGACGATGGGAATAGCGGGCAGCATCGGATTCAGCGCGTTCAGCCCGTTCATGAGATCGATGAAGGCGGCAATGCCAAACCCGATCCAAAAGCCCCGGCTATAGATCAGATCCTTGGCCTGGGTGGTCAGCATCGTGGGCACTTGCAAGATGGGATAAGAAAGCTTCTCGTTCTCGGTCCATTGTTTGCGGAAAAAGAGGTTGATCCCCCCCATCACCGCGAGCAGTGCGAAAACAAACAGGCTCCACCAGAATAACGGCGCGAGCCACGGTTCGTAGTTGGCTCGATCGAAAATGGACTCCTGGCCGATATAGGCGCTTTGGAGCGCCCGCGCATCGGTCACCGCCAACCACTCGGGTATATGCTCCATGATCTCGCCGTAGCGCCGCTCGATGGGCTCGAACCGGTCCATGTGCGACATAATGGGCACGAGGATCTGGAGCATATCGTGGCCGGCCAAGGCGCTCGCAATGCAGAGCATGACATAAACCACGAGCAACTCGCCGGCATCAAGCGCCCAGCCCGGACGCCACCGCTTGATCAGTCCGTTGCCGATGGTCAGCAAGGTCAGGATGAAGATGACATTGTAGAAAAGGCTCAGGGTGGTAGGCTCGCCCGAGTACCACATGATCTCGGACAGAATGAGCCACATTGCATTGAGCGGAATGAGCACCAACCCAATGATGACGCTGCGTAACGTGACGCCCACGGGATTCCCCCCACAATGATTGCCAATCACAGAAAAAAGACGTGCGTTTCTACCACGTAAGCTGATCGGGAATCAACCTGTGCGTTCACGAAATACCGGACACGCCGTGCAATGGCATGGCGCGTCCGGTGTGACTAAGCATGGATTACCAGGCGTAGGCCCGGGGAGCGTCGCCGCCCGGACCGGGGAAAATCTCGTCCAGCCGCTTGAGCTGATCGTCGCTCAGCTTAATATCCAGCGCCTTTACGGGGCCATCGAGCTGTTCAAGGGTACGCGGACCAATGATGGGCGCGGTGATGGCGTCGTTGTGCAACATCCAGGCGATGGCCACGTTTGCCTCTTCCTGGCCGATCTCGCGGCAAAATTCGGTGTAGGCCTCGAGTTGGGGCCGGATCGCTTCGGCCTGATCCTTGATCCCCGCAGCTCGCGAGCCTTCCGGCGCATCGAGGGCCTTGCCGCCAAGGAGCCCTGCGCCGATGGGGCTGTAGGGAATCACGCCGATACCGAGGGCCTTGCAGCAGGGCAACACCTCAAGCTCGGGTTGGCGGCAGATCAACGAATAGCGGTGTTGTTCGCTCACGATGCCCAGGAAATTCCGTTGCCGGGCGTAGCCCTGGGCATGGGCAAGGTCCCA
>PWNM01000162.1 GCA_003557825.1 Candidatus Hydrogenedentota bacterium
GCCAGCTTGTGCGTGAAGGCGTCGTCTTGATGAACGAACGAATGGCTTTTATCAACGAACTGAGTCGCTATGCATCGGAGGCCTATGTCCGCATCACCAATGGTGAGGAACTCACGGTTGTCTATCGTCCCGATACTCGCAGCGAAGATACTTTACTCGAGGCCCTTACCGATGCGCGTCCATCCGATATCAAACAAGGGGTAACGACCCGCGGCCCTCACCGGGATGATATCGATCTGCTCGTGTCCAAGAAAAACGCGCGGCAATTTGCCTCGCAGGGCCAGCAACGATCCGCCGCCCTGGCAATCAAACTGGCCGAACTCGCCCTCATTCGCGATCGTACCGGCGAATATCCTATCCTGTTGCTTGATGACGTCCTATCCGAGTTGGACAGCCAACGGTCCCAACGCCTCTTCGAGGCCATTCCCGACGCTGTCCAATGTGTGATTACCACGACGGACCTGACCGATCGCGATGGCTTGTTTGGAGCCGAATGCCGTTATTTTCATATCAAGGAGGGATGCCTTGAAGCGCAATGACCCCACCGGAATCGGCGACATTATCAAGAAAATGGTAGCGACCACCCGTTTGGGCGAGGATCTCGAAAAAGCCAAAATATGGGAACACTGGGCTGAGGTGGCCGGTACCTATCTCAGCCAACATGGGGAACCCAGCACTCTAAAAGATGGTGTGTTGACCGTCGATGTCGAAAGCCCCGTCTGGATGCATAAATATGCCTACCGCAAATGGGATATCATCCGCCGCGCCAACCGATTGGTGAACCGGGCATTGGTGTCCGACCTGTTCATCCGCCTCGCTTCCGATGAGCCGGACGAAGAGGATGCGAACGAGAGCTGAACATTTGGCCTAATATGTGCTGTCCGTCGGATCAAGCTCCCAGGTTTTCGTAAAATATCCTGCTGCCCGAACGCCCGATATCCCATCGAGAAGCGTCTCCGAACCGAAAATGGCCCAGTCTGGATATCCTACGCCCGACACGAAGTACGGCAGTCGCTCGGTGAGGGCCATGCCTTCCAGGCCGGTCCCGCCCACAACGGCGACGCTCGACCGATCGCAGTCGTGTCGGGGATAGACAAACAATAGGCCCAACGCATCGCCTTCCAGCACCCTTTCTCCGATCCGGACGCCATCCATACAGGCTTGAATCGGCGCGTCGGGCAGGAGGGCCGACCAGGCGCCGTTGGTGTCCGCATTGCCGTATAAGACGATATTACGTCCTGCATAGGCCTCTGGTGTAAAGGCGTCGTCGGATACGAGATCCACCGCGCCGTTGCCGCGATACCAGAACGATTCGGCGTCAAACCGAGCCTTTGCATAGGCCCATGCCGTTTCGGCTTCCGTACCGGCTGTCCCATAGACAAAGACCATCCGGTTTTGAAAGGCCTCCTTGAAAGGCCCAAAACGATGGGGTCCTTTCACCAATGGAGCGGGTCTTTCAGTGGCCGTCCATCCATCATTGTTGTATTGAAACCAAAACGGCTCCCCTTTTTCCGGCCACATCAACTCAGGAAAAAGCTGCTCATCCAGCTCAATCTCAATCGCCCTTTTCGTATCGAGCCCATGCGGTTCAATGGCAATACGGGCCACATTATCCGTGGACAGTGTGATCCGGTTTTCCTCATGGTCCCGATCGACGGTAATGCTGGCCAACTCCATCATGCGGCGGGGCGTATGAATGTGAATGCCATCGAAGTGCGACGAGACCGCGGGGCTCGCAGTGGTGAACGTAAAGGATTCACGCTCCCCTGGCGCGGGTAAGGTGTTGTCTTGTAGAAATGCGAATAGCGGCGGCCAGTCCATGCTATCGTCACCCCACCAGTGTCCGCCCCCAGGCTTTTCATAATAAGCGAAATTGGGATGAAACGCGCCCAGTTCGGTCCGCATTCGGCGGGCCTGTTCCACTGGAACCGATCGATCCGCATCGCCGTGCAGGATGTACACTCCCAGGACGGCCAAATTCCCGACCAGATCCAAGGTGCGGCTTGGGGCTATGGCGCGATGGAACAAGGCCTCCAGGGGCTCCTCGGCTTCCGATTCGTCGCGGAGGGCATAGGTTCCAAAAGAGGGCCAACCTGCACAGGGTCCAATAGCCGCGAACCGGTCGGGAAAAGTGACGCCCAGATGCCACGTCCCATGGCCGCCCATGGAATGGCCCGTTAAGTAGACGCGATGGGGATCGTGAGGAAACCGACGTAATGCCTCGTCCCAAACTTCGAGGGCGTCCCACCGTCCCCAGTCTTCCCAATCGAACCCGAAGGGGCGCCGATTTGTGGGGGCCACGATGGTACACCACGGCTTGGCCGTGTAGGCCTCGGCCTGGTTCTGTGCTTCTACCCCTGCGCCATGGAGACTCAGGACAAAGGCCGGAGGGGCATCATCCCCATCCGGTTTAGCCGGCGTTACGGCATAGTATTGCACGCTCCCATCGATATCACTTACAAAGGTCCGCCTATGTGTATCTGTGCTGTCTCGGACCCGCAGCATGACCGATATCTCATCGACCGGTTCGTCCTGGTCCTTGGGCTTCAGCCGGATGCGATAGGTCTGCTCCGTTTCGTCTTCGCCAGGAGCCATATAGGGAAAGGAAATGGGGACCTTTCGCATGGCATAGGGTGTAATGGTTGGAAGAGCTGTTTGCTTGATAGCGCCATTTGGTCCTTCCACGTCGAGCACCCATGCGATCAATGGGTCCGCAGTCAGGTTCATGACGGGAACCGCTCCGAGCAGATCTTCGTCGGGATCCTCATTGCGAAGACGATCCGGCAGGGTTAGATCATCTGGATTAAGCGCGGCCGCGGCTTCCGCCCGTCTGAGTGATGCCCGGAAACGCCCCCGTGTGACATGGAATAATAGCGAATTCTGTCCCGCTTTCAGCGAAACAGGTAGCTTTACATATCCGGTTTCATAGAGATCGCCCATGCGGGGTTCCCCATTGACATAGACCATCCCATGGCCCGAGGCGTCCAAAATGTAGGTTCCCGCCGCGTCCGCCTCCACATTGACCCAGGCATAGCCACCCCGCAAGGAACTGGACTCAAACCAGCCCTCCTCATTCACAGTGACCGCATGCCATTCATGTTGTGCTTCGTCGAGTCCAAAAAGCACATCCCCTTCAACGGGCTCTCGTAAGTCACCCATAATCAGAGCATGATGAACGGGATCACGATGGAATGGAACCCGGCCATAGCGCCCCACTGGACCCACCGCCAACGCCTCCGTGGGAACCATGGTCTCCGCGAAAATGGACGCGGAGATCAGGATAAATACGTTAAGTGCGAACAGGCTTCGACGCATGACGGGCTCCTAATCGTTTTCCGGGGTTATGTAAAAGTGCAGCGTTGCGAACTCCATCGTATACACCCGAGGTTCCTCAAATCCGTAGGGTCGTTTGGCCAAATAGGGTCGAAAGGGTTCCTCACCCCACCACCGGGCGGGCAGCTCGAATACCCAACCCCAATCGGCGATGGTTTCCGGGACATTCAGTTCATCGGCGTTGGTGTGGGTGCGCCAAGTGTCGGGATCCCCAAGATATTCGGTATAAAACCGCACGGCGTCGCGTAGGGTCCCGCTCCGGCGGGACTCAAGATTGCGCAGATGGTCGATTCCATGACCTTCGGCAATGTGAACCGCTTGTACCATGCCCTCAAGGGCCATGAGCGTGTAGGTACCCGACCGTTTCCCCCGCCATAGCTCACGTGGCAGTGCGCCATCGCCGCGAATCTGTCCCCGGATGCCGTTGTGATAATACCGCACCGCGCGATGAAACAGCGCCTCATCCTGCAGAGCATGGGCCGAGGCCAACAAGAATAGCACCTGCCAGTTATGGTGGTTATTCTTATAAAGCTCCTCGCGCCGGTGGTAGTCTACATATCGACGGAGCCATTCGCGAAAACGGGCCTGGTCTTCTTGCGAAAGCAGGCCTTCCCCGCGAAGTAGGTCAAAAGCGTATATATATAATGGAAAGCTGTAAGCGATGATAATGGGCGTATCGCCTCGATGTTGCAGCAGAAATACCCACCACCACGCGTTCCCGTGTTCGGGATGGGTCATGTTATCGACCCATGCGAAAATAAACTCCTTGGCCTTTACGCCGTATTCGGGATTTCCCGACAGAACGCATGCCAATGCCAAGGCATGGGCGAGACGTCCGTCGCGGCGCAAGGGCCAAGCCACGGCCCGTTGTTCCTCCCGTCGTGCTGTATAGAATCCCGGAGCCCGCATCGCCCCATGAATGGGGTCTGGCGTTTCATCCATAGCCCGGTCTGCAACCGCGATGAGTTCGTTGTATGCGTCGGTCAATACAGGATCACCGGTTTGAAGGGCAGCCTGAATCTCGGCTATTCGTTCGCGGGTCATCAACAAATTCGGACTGGCCCACACCGATTCATCGAGTTGTGTCATGGGCGGCCCTCCGCGATGGATTGTTAAGGCAATTCCCGCTACGACCATAAGGGATGCAATGGTCAGGACGATCCAGCCCCGGTGGCATGATGTCAGTCCGGCCATAGCAACGTTTCCGGCAAAAACAATTTATGCCGCAGCATCACCTCTGGCAGTCCGCCAATGGCTACGTGGGAGGCTGCTTCGAAGGGATGGGACCGCGTCTCAGGCCAGGGCACGGCGCAACAGATCCCCATGCCCGCTGCTCGCATGGCAATGACCCCCGATTCGCTGTCCTCGAATCCCGCTACCCGGTCAAACGCCTCGGGCATCACCCCCATTTCGTACAGAGCAATGGCATACAGGTCTGGATGGGGTTTCAAGCGGATTTCACAGGAATCGTCGGCTGTTACCATACCATCAAAGCAGTCGGGATAGGCCGCGAATCGTTGCTGTATTAATTCCCTGCGGTGGGCCGGAATCGGCCAGTTTGTGGCCTCCTCGGACAGAATTCGGCACGATTCGCGCAGTGCGACGTCCGCCTCGTATCCCGTTGCGCTGGTCACGATGCAGACTCGTACCGGTTGGGTCTCGAATAACCGACCCAATCTGGCCAAGGTATCCGAGGGATCATTCGTGATCTCACGGCAGATGTCCGGGCATTGATCCCTTAAGTGCGCCATTAGAGGTTCAGCCAACGTCCCGGCATCCGCTCCCAGCCAACCTTTGGTCAAGGCGATGAACTCCCCCGCGCCGGGCATGGGCTCGATGGCCCGACGGCCGCTATCGCCAAGGATTTCCCGAGTAAGCGCGTCCCCTCGGCCCTGAGCCACCTCGCCAAGCACATAGTGATGCCGGTGATAATAAATGTTAACCACTGCTCGCACGCGATTGGCGAATAGATCCAGGTCTACGGCGGATCCGAATCCGTTGGCGATGGCATCGATGGCCGCTTCCGAGGGGGAATACCCGGCGGCCAGGGCCGCGCGCAGTTCATGGAACGGGGTATCGCTTAGGAGATCGTTCAACCCTAGACTCGTGCATGCTCCCCGAATTTCGCGCAAACGCGCCGGTTCGGGCGCATGCTCCAGGGTCCAGGCGGCTGCTTCGATAAAGCCCCGTAGAATCCGCTCTGGCCGCACGGCATCGCCGCACTTCGTCAACAGATACTCGATATGCCGGGTGGTGCTGTTTCCTACCAGTTGTGCGAGGTCCAGGTCCAGTTTTTTGGGGTCTACGCCGGTGATTCGGCCCGCTGTTGTTTCGAGGGCATGGAGACACAGGGGCTCGGTGGTGGTCGTCGTCCCGTCCATGTCCATAAACAGCGCTACGGGTGCTCCTGCCAGACACTCCCGGGCAGGGGGCAATGGATATAGGGCATAGGGCGGGTAAACATGCCCTGGATTTTCGACGACCGCATAGGCGTCGCCAAAGTGTTCGATAAAAGCGGCCGCTTCGGAGGCCGTCAGATACGGATCGGGTCTGGTAGATTTTTGCATGGCCCCAGTGTACCCCATTTGGTCCGTTGTTTCGAACAGATCGTGGTCATAGTCCCGGTCATGGATAGGCAGAAAGCTCCCCCTCATCGGGGCAAACTTGCCCAATTCCGGCGCACACCAACGGTATCCAAATGGTAAGCCATGGATTATCAACATGTTACAAAGAGGTGGTTTCTGGCACAAACGTTGCTTGGTAATTGCGACGGAAACCACAGACGTATCAACCAAACGAAAGGAGGGAATGGTGTCAGCATTTCGGGGGATAGGCACAACGGATGTGTTGCAGGCTGCCATGCGAACAGCGTCGATGAACCACCGCATCATCGCCAACAACATCGCCAACGTGGATACCCCCAACTTCAATCCCGTACAGATGGATTTTCAGTCCACACTGCGGGCAGTCCTTGATGGCGGGGAGCGTATCTCGCTCCGTAGAACCCATCCCCGTCATCTGGAGGCCACGCGGTACCTGACCCGGTTCGATCGGCTTGCGCGAACCTCGAAGAGCGACTACAATAAGGTCGAACTAGAACACGAGATGGCAAGCTTGGATGAGAATACCGGGAATTACAATTTGTACGGGAGCCTTCTGGTTCGGCAGTTTCGGGAATATCGGAACATGCTGAACAATATGCGGTAGTTGACATTGAACAAACAACAAGCTATAGTATTAGCAGGTTCCTGAGACGAGCCTTGTAGGGATTGGTCATGCTTGAAGCTATTTCAGCACGAGAGATTGCCGTCAGCGGTCTAAAGGCCCAGCGAACACGGATGAACGTGATCGCGAACAATATCGCCAATGCGCGGACGACGCGAACGGATTTTGGCGAGGGACCGTTTCGTCGCCAGATGGCCATTCTTCGTGGTGAACCGCTCAAACCGCGGATTGATCCTACGAAATTCGGCGTGCATGTTCGGCATATACGGCCGGATCCGTCGCCGTTACGTCCCGTTTACGAACCTGGCCATCCCGATGCGAACGAAGAGGGCTATGTCCTCTATCCCAATGTGGATCTGGCGGTGGAGATGGCGAACTTGGTTGTGGCGCAACGGGCCTACGATGCGAACACCGCAGTCGTAATGTCCGACAAACGTATGGCCCAGAAAGCACTCGAGATAATTCAATCGTGATGATGCGAACCATGGATAAGGCGACGACATAATGGCGAACGATCCGATCCAACGAGTTACAGGACTTCGGAGCGGTCAGGTCAACCTTGATCCGCGGCATCCACAGCCCGCACGATCGGCGCGGCCGGCGGCGCCGGAGAGTTTTCGCGAGTTCCTGGCGGAATCCGTCGGGGAAGTGCAGCGGCTACGCTCCGAGGCCGACACGACCGTCAAAAAGCTTGTCGCAGGGGA
>PWNM01000500.1 GCA_003557825.1 Candidatus Hydrogenedentota bacterium
GGCCCGCAACCAGCGGGGAGGCCCGCAACGATGGGGTTTGATGCGATGAGTATAAGCAGGTTGACACGGCGGGATTGGTTGAAGCAGGGGGCGGCGGCCCTGGGCATGGTGGGCATTGCGCCGAGCCTGGTCCGTGCGGCCATCGAGACGCCGCCGGAGTGGGAACCCCAATCGGATCGGAAGATTCGCATCGGCGTGGTGGGCGGCGGATTCGGCCTATCCTTTCATTGGCACGAACACCCGAACTGCGAGGTGACGGCGGTGAGCGACTTGCTGCCCCAACGGCGCGAGATGCTCCAAAATCGTTACGGCTGCGACAAGGCCTACGATTCGCTCGAGGAGCTGGTGCACGATCCCGACCTCGACGCGGTGGCCGTGTTTACGCCCGTGCCCGATCATGCCCGCCATACCATCTTGTGCATGGAACACGGCAAGCATGTCATTGCGGCGTGTCCGGCGTGTATCACCCTCGAGGAGGCGGCTCAACTCAAGGAGGTGAAGGAGCGGACCGGGCTGAAATACATGAACGCCGAGACGTCCTATTACCATCCTGAGACCATCGCCATGCGGCAACTGGTCCGCGACGGGGTACTGGGCGAGATCCTCTATTCGGAGGGCGAATACTACCATCCGGGCATCGGCCGCACCACGGATAGCCTCTCGTGGGGTTATGGCATGCCAAACTCCGACGACCGCACCTGGCGCTACGGCTTCCCCCCCATGCTCTATCCCACCCACTCCACGGCCTTTATCGTGGGGGTCACCGGCGAACGGCTCGCGAAGGTGTCGTGCATCGGCACGACCGACCCCGACGAACCGGCCCTGAAAGACAACGACTACGACAACCCGTTCCTCTCGGGCATGGCCATGTTCGAGACCGACCGGGGGCACCCGAGCCGGATGAACGTGAGCTGGCATATTCACGCCCACGGCGAACGGGCCCAGTGGTTCGGTACCAAGGGGGCGCTCTATTCCCCGACGTGGACCGGCCAACCCTTCATTCTGAGCGTCCAGGGCCAGTCCAACGTGACCGAGCGGCCCTGGTTCTGGGAGACGCTGCCGCCGGACATGCGCTACGACAGCGGTCACAACGGGTCGCATCCGCACATCAGCCACGAGTTTGTCATGGCCTTGGTCGAGGAACGGGAGCCGGCCATCGACCTCTACGAATCGCTGGCCTTTTGCGTGCCCGGCATCGTGGCCCACGACTCCGCCCTCCAAGGCGGCGCCCGCCTCGATGTGCCGTGCTTTGACGTAACATAGAAATCCCGCCGAGGACCAGCGGGAGGCTTAACTCACTCGTGGTCCTCGACGGGAGCGTGTTGATCTCGATTATTCCGTCACGGTAAGGGGATGGACTCCTTCCCATGTGCCGTGAATGTTGCACCACTCAAAGGCGCGCAGCTCTTTGTGAATGTGGTCGAGTTGGACGCAGAACTTCGCCACGGGACAGGTCGTGGTATGGGTGAAGTCCATGCGTCCGAGGTAGCGGTGGTCCGCATACAACTCCACAAAACCAATAAAGTGGTCCGGATCGTTGGGGTGAGCGAGATGCTTTCCTACCTCAACGGTGACCTCGAAACATTCGTTTTTCTTTACCGTATCCGGCGCGCTGATCACCGGCACGTGTTTTTTCACTAGATCCGACATTTCCTGGGGATCGGTCGAATCGGCGACATTGACGCCGCATTGTAAATCTTCAGCGCATTCGCTAACGTCTTCGCGTCTGGTTCTCATATCATACTCCCTTGGTTTGGCTCTTGAGGCCCTCCTCCGCATATACTGCGTGTGAAAGGAATACAGAGCCGCTTTGCCTCCCAAATATCCACCTTCTTTAATTTACAACGCTCCACTTCCTCGGTATATTTCATCAACACCTAGACGGCGACCAGGTTGTTCCGGACAAAACGCCTGCTTCGCATCCCCCATGGGTTCCGGATTTGTTGCCCACGAATTGGTCATTGGCATAGCTTTTGTGATATGCAAAGGCATACCGTGCTTTTGTGATGACACAATCGGCCCGAGCATAGGGGCGGCGAAGGCGCCCCAAAAACGACGATACAAGGCAGACCATGCGAATCGCCCTGACATACAACGAACGCAAGGAGGACTCGGAGGAATTTGCCGAGTTGCTTACCGAAGAGGATGTGGAGCGACTGCGTAGCGCCCTTGTCGAATTAAAGCACGATGTGGTTCTCGTGGAGGTCTCCGGTACCCCGCACGATATTATCGACCAGCTCGTCAAGGCCCGTCCCGACCTGGTTTTCAACGTGGCAGAGGGCACGGCAACGCTTAGCCTGGCTCGCGAGGCCTTTTACCCCGCTATTTTCAAGATGCTGGAAATGCCGTTTACAGGAGGCGAACCGTGCATGTTGCTGCTGGGGCTGGACAAGCGGCTCTCGGAACGGCTGTTGCGACTGCGCGGCCTCAACGTGCCCCATGGGGAAATCCTGACCCAAGATTGTAAGGAACTCTCCGATGACATCCGGTACCCTGTCATTGTCAAGCCGAACTACGAAGGAAGCAGCAAGGGGATCCATCAGGAATCGGTGGTGGAGTCGGCAGAGGACGCCCGGGAACTGGTGGACACACTGCTCGAGGACTACCCAGAAGGGGTGTTGGTCGAGGAATACATCAAGGGCCGGGAGCTAACCGTCCCCATGCTCGAGGCTTTCCCCGGAAAATACCTCGAGATCGTGGAACACGTCTTTGAAGACACGGAGGGCGAATTCGATATCTATGACTACGAGGCAAAGCAGGAGGAGCGCACGGTTACGCTAAAATGCCCCGCCGAGCTTTCCCCAACGTTACGCAACGATATCCTGGCCATGGCCGACCGCTGTTTCCAGGCCATGCCGTGCCCCGATTTCGGGCGGGTGGATATTCGGCTTGATGAAAACGATACGCCCTATTTTATCGAAGTCAATGCGCTGCCAAGCCTGTTGCCCGAGGCATCCCTCATGGTGGCGGCCAAAGAACGGGGCCTCAGCTATACCGATGTGATCGGGTACATCGTAAAATCGGCGGCGCTCCGCTACGACATACCCATTGCTACGCAGGTTTTCGCGGAGCAGAAGGACAAGACCATCCGACCCACGTGCCGCGAAGCCGGTATTGCCATCGGCCGGTTTGAGCCCGGCAAATACAATGCGATCACCGATGTCGAACACGTTAAAGTTGGCCATGTAACCCATATCGAAGACAACGTACCCGTCTCAGAGGATTCGGAAGAGACCACCTCGGTGCGAACCGGCATGACCGCTATTGTTCCTGAAACGGAGCAGCTATTCGACAATCATCTCGTGGCCGGCGGGTTTATCCTAAACGGCATTGGCGAAATGTCGGGCCTGATTCAGGCGATGGAATGGGGATGGCTGGAAACCCCCATCATCTTGACCAACACCCTCTCCCTCGGCACGGTCCATTCGGGCATCATCAAATACATGCTCGATACCTATCCCGATCTGGGTCGTAAAGTGGACGTCATCATTCCCATTATCGGCGAGACCAACGACGCCTTTTTGAACAACAATCGGCTGCCGGTCAATACCGTGGACGACGCCGTACAGGCGATTCGCGAAGCGCAAAGCGGTCCCGTTCCCCAAGGCTCGATAGGGGGCGGAACGGGGATGATCTCCTTCGATTTCGCCGGAGGCATTGGCACGTCGTCGCGGGTATTGCATCGGGAACTGGGCGGCTATACGGTCGGCGTTCTTGTCCAATCCAATTTCGGCAAGATGCGCAACCTCACCATCGAAGGGCGTGTCGTAGGCCAGGAACTGGATCCGATCTTTCCACAGAACGCCCGACGGGGCAAAAGCTATGGCTCGGTAATTGTGGTGATCGCCACCGATGCGCCCCTGCTCTCGACCCAGCTCGACCGGCTGGCCAAGCGCGCCGCGATGGGCCTCGGTCGCGTGGGCTCCCATGCCGCCTCCACCAGCGGCGAGATCATCTTCGCCTTCAGCACCGGCAACCGCGCCTCCCGCCTGGCCAAGGAAAAAAGCCGCATACTCAACCTCAGCTTTGTGTCCGATGAGGCCATCAATCCCCTCTACGAAGCCGTCATCGAAGCCACGGAAGAGGCCGTCTTAAACGCCATCTTCTGCTCTCCCGGCATGTCCGGCCGGGAAGGGCGCTATGCTCCGCCCATCCCCGTCGACTTGGTGCAAAAGGCGCTGCACCCCGCCCGTCCTTCCCAAACATCGTCTGCAAGCGACGCCGTAGACGACGACGTCCCGGAATAGCATCCCTCCGCTCCCTGTTGGCTTTGTTAAAGGTGAAATGGTTTTCATTATCACAGGGAAGTCCCTATGTCCTGTGATGCAAACGACATAAGGAGGAAGTTGTAATGAATCGAGTAGAAGGAAAAGTGGTTGTTATGACCGGCGGAGCCCTCGGTATTGGCCAGGCGGCTTCGGTGCTCTTGGCCAAAGAGGGCGCGAAGGTCGCCGTCACCGACATCAAAGACAACGAAGGCCAACAGGTGGTCGACCAGATTCAACAGGCCGGCGGCACGGCGAAATATTGGCATCTCGATACGTCCGACGAGGACCGCGTACGACAGGTCTTCGAAGAAGTGAGCAACGAATACGGACCCATGAACGTGCTGGTCAACAACGCCGGCATCAGCGGCACGAACAAGCCCACCCACGAGATCAGCCGCGACGAATGGCGCAAGCTGATGAGCATCAATGTGGACGGCGTCTTCTTCTGCGTCAAGTACGCCATCCCCCACATGCGCAACGCCGGCGGCGGCAGCATCATCAACCTGTCTTCTATCTACGGCCTTGTCGGCGCGGCCGATTTGCCCGCTTACCACGCCTCCAAAGGGGCCGTGCGCCTCATGACCAAGAACGACGCCCTGCTCTATGCCAAGGACAAGATCCGGATCAACTCCGTTCATCCGGCCTTTATCTGGACGCCCCTCGTCGAGGAGCTCGCCAAGGAATCGCCCGAAGGGGTCGACGCCTTCCGCAAACAGCTCGACAGCCGCCATCCCATCGGCCATATCGGCGAACCCGACGACGTGGCCTACGGCATCCTCTACCTCGCCTCGGACGAGTCCAAGTTCGTCACGGGCAGCGAACTGGTCATCGACGGCGGCTACACCGCCCAGTAGCGCCAACCCACGCAACACACAATAGAGGGCCTCGGACGATGCGATTTGCACCTCCGAGGCCCACGTGGCCACCAGGCATATTGCATGCCCCCAGGGATAGGCGGGGCCATCCGCCGCCTATCGGTCAAAACGTTCGCTAACTTCCTGAGAGACCCGCATTGGTTCTTCGACCGCTTTTGCGGACCTTGGTCTCGTCCTTATGTTCCTGTTTCTTCTCCCGTTTTTCTTTCATCTTCTCTTGGCGCTCTTTCTTGGTCGTCGTCTTGAGCTTGTCTTTTTTCGTCGGTTTTTTGTCCATGTCATTGACCTCCTGGTTGCATGCGTTTACGCCTTCTGTACGATACTTCCAACGCAAAAACAATCCGCGTCGTAGCAGGCCATTTTTGTGATTACCGAACTATGCGGAAGCCGCCGTTGTAATACCGGAAGTCCGGGGGACAGTGAATCCGGTACGCCGAACGGCAGTCAAACCCGCCAAAATTATCCCATCCGCCGCCACGAGAGATCCGGTTCGGGCCCCGCGGCGTATGGACCCAAGCGCTACCATCGGTCGGCGCACCGTCGTAGTCCGGGTGCCAGTCGTCTTCACACCACTCCCAAACGTTTCCGCTCATGTCGTACAACCCCCATGCATTGGGCAACTTCTGCCCCACCACATGGGCGTACTGATGGCCAACATCATAGGCATTGCCGCGCCACCATGCGTATTCATTGATCTGCGTGTAGCTCGGGTCGTCGCCCCAGTAGAATCGGGTCTTCGTACCGGCGCGCGCCGCATATTCCCATTCCGCCTCGCTGGGCAACCGCACATTCCCCGGACCCTGGCCCGTTTGCTCAATGTGGTGGTTCAACTCGGCGAGAAATTCCTGGGCATCATCCCACGAAACATACACCGCAGGGCTCTCCGGGTGGTCTATCACGTTGTTCTGACCAACCCACGGCGTCGTGCCCATCACCGCTTTCCATTGCCGCTTGGTTACGGTAAACCGACCCATACTGAAGCCCAAAGCCAATGTCACCCGATGCTCGCTCTCGTTGTCTTGCCGATCCGGTTCGCTTTCCGGGCTTCCCATCATAAAGGTCCCCGGCGGACACCACGCCAGCGAAAGCGATACTTCGGAGGAAAGCATGATGGCTTCAGCTACATGTGCATCAACATCCGTGCTATTCATTGGACTCCCTCCACGGGGAATATCCCGTCATCTGTTCCGGTTATTTTGCTTATCCATAGTATTGCACTTCCCACTCGGTTTGTCAACCCCCCCGATTCGAAGGCCGCCAAACCGGCGATTTCGGGGCAATTCAGCCCGAAAACCGCCCGCTGCGCCCTCGGTTGCATAACCCCTCCGAAGCCGCGTAGCATGACCCCTACTCGTAAACAAAGGCTGTTTGCGCGCCGCACCCAACCAAGGCGCAATCCAGCACAACGAGCATGGGGCGCCGTCCCATGTAGATGGGAATGACCATGGATGACATGTTGGCCCTGTCGATCGCGTTCCTCGTCATGCTCAACCCCTTTGCCTTGTTTGTCTGTCTAGAGCCATTGCGCCGAAATATGGAAAAGGCCGGGTTCCGAACCATGCTCCGTAAGGCCAGCATCAACTCCGCCGTCATCTTGATTTTCTTTACCCTCGCAGGCAACTTTCTCTTCACCATGGTATTCCAGATCGATTTTGAGGCCTTTCGGATTTTCGGCGGCATCATAATCTTCACCTTCGCCTTCCTTTTTGTTGTGAAAGACCGAAAGACGCTCATTCAGGCGAAGCAGAATATCAACGACCTCGCCATGGATGTAAGCGTACCCTTCATGGTGGGTGCGGGGAGCATCTCCTTTGCCATCCTGGTCGGCCAGGCTGCCCCCCATCCGGCTCTGGGCATCCTGCAAATCCTGATTATTCTGCTCGTTAACTATGTGCTTATCATCGGCCTGGGATACGGCCGCTTCCTCTTTTTTCGAAATCCCCAGGCCTTCGACAACTACATGGACGCTGTCATGCGCGTCAATATATTTATTATCGGGGCGATTGGCGTCGATATGATCGTTACCGGCATGCAGAATCTATTCGAATGGTAGCGCCGTGGATAGGGAATGCCCCTCCCCGAGAGGAATCGTGGGCCTCACGCGAAGCCGCGAAGA
>PWNM01000613.1 GCA_003557825.1 Candidatus Hydrogenedentota bacterium
GACCGATAAATAGTGCCGAAGGCGTTCAAAATAGGCCGGTTTAAAGGCATCCAGATCATAGAGCCCCGTCTCGTCATCGCGAACCCATGGAAGCTCTCCCCCCTCTTCGCCATGGCTCGGCCAAAAAAGCGTGAGTCGTAATAGATTGCCCCCATGCTCGGCCATGATCTCGATATCGCGCACATAGTCAAAATCCGCTTCGCTGATAGCCGTCCAGCCATAGCTTTTTGAGGCTAAAAAGACTGGCTCGCCATTGTAACTCAGATAACGTGGATTCTCCTCGAAAATCTGGACTCGGCCACTTGGTCCCGCAACGGCATCATGGACGCCAACTCCAAGCGAGAAAAAGCAACTCATTGCTACCAACATTACACCTAATCGCATCGTTTATCCTCCTTGTTGATTGTTTGTACGCAAAACAGAGCCCTGGGGATCATCCCGAGGCACGGGAACCAAAACCAGCCATAGGGCGTCGGCGAGCATGGGTAGAATACAAAGGCCATAGCCTATCACGGCAATGTATGCTACACCCGAAACATGGGGCGCACGGACAGCGATAACAGCCAGTGCACCGGCGAGGATACCTCGTGCTGCAAACCACAAAATCCCGCCTCGCCATCTCATTTTCGAAAGCCTTTTTGTCATGCGAAGGGGCGAAAAGCTCATGGCAACCCACACGAACACCGTTAGCAACACCGCAGCTGTGCCAGCAATCATCAACTTCATCATGGCGTCCAGTGCGACAAAGCTAGGTAGATCTGGGTATTGGAGCAACCGGTAAAAGGCAAAACGCCAGCCGTATATGAGCATGACATCCACGGCGGCAAGCATCTTCTGCTTCAGAATGAGCCTGTCATCAATCCCCATATCGGTCCTCCGCGCATACGATGCCCCCCATTTTTTAATGCTCCATATTGGGAAATAGTTGCATCAGTCATGATGCTTTCCCCTATCAACTAACCTACTGGGAATGGCATCGAAGTCAATGGCGGCTTTTGTACAGGGAGCATTTCCGGTTCTTTTATGCTCCGGGCGTGAGATAGAAGCGCTCAGTATTCGGCGCGGCGGAGGTTTCGGAGGCCCAGCCAGATGGGAACCAAGGCGCAGAAGATGCTCAGCGCCGTGATGAAGGCCACGACTATCGCCAGGGCGTACCAGAACGATTCGGGGTTTTGAAACATGCGCAGGGCGCGCCACTGAAGGATGAAGGTCTGTCCGGCAATAATGAGAGCGATATAGCCCATGCTCATGAGGAAATTGAGGGTTCCCCCCATGCCGGACACAATACGAGCAGGGTTGTCCTCCTGGAAATTGGGATAGAGCGCACCCAGGCCTATGGCCAATCCTGAAAGGCCAAAGTTGGCGGCGATAATGCTGTACACAGCTAAGGCAAAGGCCACGGGCGCCACCCCGAGTCGAATGCACGAGAGGACCACCAATCCCACCGTGAAAGCTGAGGTGGTAGCAACGCTTAACCAGTATTTCTGCCATATGATCTGGCGCAAGGTGATGGGAGCGAGTCCCAGGATCCAAAAGCGGCGTCCTTCAAGGCTGATTAAGGGAAAGACGAAACGACTGGTGAGCGTGGCGAGGATGAGTGTCCCGGCGCCGATGTTCATACTGGCAATCCAGGTTTGGAAGTGTTCGTAGCCTTCATAGCTCCGATTGCGCAGGCTGGCGACGTAAACCGCCATGATGCCGAAGAAGATAGCAAACTGGGCCCATTGAGCAGGGTCCCGCCAGAACAGGCGCAGGTCTTTGGAAACCAGAGCACGACTAGGATAGGGAATGATCCTGAGCAGACGATCGGCCAGAGACAAAGGACTGAATCGATTGGCCTGCCCGCGTCGGCGGCCATTTCCCCTTAGACTGGCCCAACCGGGGTAAAACACCCGCTCGGCGAACTCGGCGGCAAGCCAGGTGAGCAACAGGGCATTGGCGGTCAGCAGTAGAAGATAAAACAGGCTATCCCAATAGTGCCTGGTCGAAGCCAGTAATAGCCCTTCCGATGCCCATTGACTTGGAAGCAGAGCCGATTGGGTCTGGCGGGTGACCGCCACGACGGCGGTGAGTCCACGACTGCCCATCACGGCCTCCTCGGCCAGGCGTGCGGCGCTTAGAACACCCCGTAAGTAAACAAAGATGGCCCCCACGACGGCGACCACAAACACAAACAGCGCCCCTCGAGGTAACCGGGGATATATACGGACAAGGGTCATTGTGATGAACGCCCCTAGGGCGGCAGGGATGGTAATAAACGGTATGTAGAAGGCCACCCCGGCCGCATAAAAGGGCCAGGGGGCTTCAGCATTGAGGCCGTAGGCCAGGATCAACGGCGAACCGAGATAGGCGCTGGCCCATGAACTGAATACCACGCATTCGGCAAACCGTCCCAGGAACAACTGTCGAAAGGTCAGCGGAGCCTGAACCAGGTACGCGACTTCACGGGAGCGGTATAAGGTGGAGTGAACGATGAGCACGTTGGAGAAGATCAACATTAGAAACAAGGCCAAGGCAAAGACAGAGAGCAATCGAAGCATGATGATGTCGCCTACGCCCATAAGATGCCCGCCGGACGCAACCTCGAATCCCCGTAGCCAAGCAAACCCCCGGTAAAACGCGCCGAACGCCCCCATCCACAGTAGTATGGCTGAAACCGTCAGCACGGCGATCTTGAGTTTGGATTCGTTGCGAATGCCGGCAGCGGCATGGAGCGCCATGCGCAATTTGGCGGCAAGGAGGACCACAACCGGATTCGTCACCCGTCAATCGCCTCCGTGAGTTCGAGGAAGACATCCTCAAGGGAACCGGGCCGTTTGGCCAAGGCCATGATATCGGGCAACGAACCTGTGTGCAATAGGCGGCCCCTATGAATGATGCCGATGCGATCGGCCACGTTTTCGATTACGCCCAACGAATGGGTGGACATGAACACCGTCAGACCTTCGCGGGTTTTCTTTTTGAGGAAGTCCTTCACAAAGCGGATGTTTTTCGGATCGAGCCCGACCCAGGGTTCATCAACGACAACGACGCGGGGACTATGTAGAAAACACGATGCGAAGGAAAGCTTTTGCCGCATGCCATGGCTGTAATGCTCGATCAGGTCATCCGCCACAGCAGCAATCTCAAACTGCTCGAGCAGTTCCTCACCCAGCGTATTGGCGGCATATTCGGGCAGACGGTGGAGGCCGGCGACAAAACGCATGAACTCGCGACCCGTAAGCTTTTCGTAGAGAAACGGCGTATCGGGGATATAACCGAGCAAGGCCTTGGTGGGGACCGGCTCGCGCTGGATGTCGAAACCACCGACAATGGCTTGGCCGTCGGTCGGATGAAGTAGGCCGGTAAGGAGTTTGATTGTAGTGGTCTTACCCGCACCGTTAGGCCCCAAAAAGCAGAAGAACTCGCCTTCGGCAATATCAAGATTGAGATTATCCAAGGCGGTATGTTGGCCAAATCGCTTGGTCAGCTTTCGCATACGGATCATGGGGCCAGGCGCGGTCACTCGATCTCGATCACCTCGATGTCGAGTTGGCCGATGAACTGCAGCAACTCGGTCCATCGGTCAATGCTGCCCGTAAATAGCTTAATGTGGGTGGCGTCGGCGATAGGCTGGCTCAAGGTCGGATCGATCCACACCCATCGGCCTGGGCCTTCATTTTCGGTGATGTAGACCTCCGGCCAGGCATGATAATAGAAGCCTTCGTATTCAGCGCTCCATACCACCCCAATAGCCACCCGCGTGGGAAGGCCGATTGATCGGGCCAAGGCGGTATACAGCACGGACTGTTCGTTGCAATCCCCTCGTCGGATCTGCAAAACCTCGAGCGCCGAGGGAATGCTCATAACCGGCTCGCTTTCAATATGCTCGACAATCCAATCGTACAGCGCCATGGCCTGATCCCATGGTTCGGTGCGGTCGCCAATGATCTCAGATGCCTTATTACGGATCACCGGATGTTCGGCTTGGATAAACGGATCGCTTCCCAGACTGGGATCATCAACCTCGGAAAGGAGATTGGATGCGCCAGGTTCAAAAGCTTCCGGAGGCATTACAATCTGAAGCGTGTCTTCATCCAGCCAATGCTGCGTATCATCCTCCGGGATACGCTCCAGATGGGGCACACCACTCAGTCGGGCCAACATGCGCCGGGCGCCAGAAAAAGGTTGTTCGCCCATCGGCTCAATTGCTGTTGCGCCTAGGAACATGGTCGCTTCGCTGAGGTCCACTTTGCTCAGGGCCTCTTGGGATGAAATGCGCCTGAGGGTCAATCCGAAGGGCGTCTCTAACCGGATGAGTTCGCCCCCGTCGGCCACCCATGCGGTGGATTTCATCCGGTTGATGGTCACCTCCGTGATACTCACATCAACTGACGCGCCATCAACTTGAATCGTCTCCTCGGCGACACATCGTATGCGCGCCTCTTGAACCGACAACGAGAGCGGATCAAAGGTGTTCACCATATACTGGTCTCCCACCTCAAGTCTGGGTATGGCAATGGAGGCCACTCCCCCGCCTCCCAACATCGCGGGCTGTCCCCGCATGGGAAACTGCACCGGAAACACTTCGCCGCCCGTATGCACTTGAATATCCATGAAATCATCTTTACGGGAAGCAACGACGCGCGTCTCCGTGTCCTCGGATCGCAACCGGAAGTCACCGTCGACAAGTCCCCGTTCGAAGGAGGACCACGCAGAACCGAGAAGCGACATTTCGGTCTGATGACCAAACAGGGTCAGGGCCATCTGCATGGTAAGCTGGACCCGGGCGCCTTCTTCCCCGTTGCGTATGCCGGGTATGGTGCGAAGATTAAGGAATCCCGCTCGAACATCACCCGGAAGGTAAATACCCATCCAGGTATCCGTGGGTACGAGAGGCTGAGAGGATCCGCTTTCCAGAGCAGCGCTGTTGGGGGTAATCACCTCCCGTTGGACCAAAAGGCCCATCATCACCAACCAAAAAAGCACAATGAAGATGGGGGCTATTCGGATAGCACGGTGCCGCAGCATTTTTTATATTTCTTGCCGCTGCCACAGGGGCATCGGTCGTTGGGTTTCACCTTAGGGCCGGTATGACGAATGGGAGCCACGCGGCTCTTTTTCTGGGGCTTGCCTTCGCCTGCTTTCTGTGCGCCGGACGTCTGCCCCGCCAACGCGAAGCGGCTGGTATCGTAGGATGCGAAACTGCGGTCCTGTTGCTTATCGGCCGCCACATACGAGTATTGTGCCAAGTGGGCAAAGGGATCGTCTTCGCGCCGCATCGAGCCGCTTCGGATGCTTGCGTTGCGCTTCCGGCGCAGTTCGGGATCGGTAAGCCGGAACAAAGACTGCATAACATTCTCTTCAATGGACGCCATCATAGACTTGAACATCTCGAATCCTTCGGTCTTGTATTCAACCAACGGATCCTTCTGCCCATAGGCGCGTAATCGTACCGATTCGCGAAGGTAGTCCATCGAATAGAGATGATCAATCCACTTGTCATCCACCGCACGCAGGAGCACCATGAGTTCGAGGTCATGAATTCGACGGCGGGCAACCTTACGAAAATCGATAGCAGCCACATTGGCGCCGCCGCTTTCAAGATAATCCTTGCGAATCTCATCGGCCAGGATTTCTTCCCGACGTTCGTATTCATCCAGCAACTGTTTAACAATACTGTCTTCAAGGGGCATGGGTGGCTCTTGCTCGGCTCCGGAAAGGTCGACTTCAATGCCGAATAATCCCTTCAACCGATTCGCCAAGCCTTCGAGGTCCCAATCATCGGGCAACATTTCCTGCGGCGCATACTCATCGATGGCATCTGCTACCAGATTTGCAAGCATGTCGTGAAGCCGTCCGGTGACATCGCGATCTTCGAGTACTTCGCGACGAATGGCGTAGATGATTCGCCGCTGCCGATCCATCACATCGTCGTATTTCTTAAGATGTTTCCGGATCTCGAAGTTGTATTCCTCGACCTGGCGTTGGGCGCGCTCGATGGATTTCGACACCATCCGCTGATTCAACGGCTCGTCGTCCATCTGTTGGCTGCCAAACCAGTCCAGCAACCGTTTGACCTTGTCGCCGCCAAAAAGCCGGGCTACCTCGTCCTCCAGGCTGAGGAAAAACTGCGTGGTACCGGGGTCGCCTTGCCGTCCGCAGCGGCCACGAAGCTGGTTGTCGATCCGGCGGGACTCATGGCGCTCCGTACCGATGATAGCCAGGCCGCCGAGTTCGCGGACGCCTTCGCCCAGTTTGATATCCGTTCCGCGACCGGCCATGTTGGTTGCGATGGTGATGGCGCCCTGTTTACCGGCATTGGCGATGATGGACGCTTCTCGTTCGTGATGCTTGGCATTCAGCACCTCAAAACTATCGATACCTTCCTCTTGAAGCATCCCCGCCAGGATTTCGGATTTTTCGATGGAAACCGTACCCACCAGCACCGGGCGCCCCTCTTCGTGGATTCCGCTAATCTCGCGAACTACGTTGCGAAATTTGCCCGGCTCGGTGGCGAAAACCAGATCGTTGTAGTCCTCGCGGATAAGGGGTAAGTTGGTGGGAATTTGTACGACATCCAGGTCGTAGATCTCGGCAAATTCGCCGGCTTCCGTCATGGCGGTACCGGTCATTCCCGCTAGTTTGGAATAGAGCCGGAAATAGTTCTGATAGGTCACCGACGCAATGGTCTGCGACTCAAATTGAATGGAGACCCGCTCTTTGGCCTCAATGGCCTGGTGAAGCCCATCGGAATACCGCCGCCCTTCAAGAATACGGCCGGTAAAATTATCGACAATCAGCACCTCACCGTCTCGGACAACGTATTCATCATCTCGCTTGTAGAAGTTGTGCGCTTTGAGAGCATTTTCGATCATGTGGACCGTCGCGATGTTCTCGTCGGTATAGAGGTTATCGACGCCGAGTAGATTCTCGGCCATTTCGATGCCCTCCTCCGTGAGCATTACATGGTGCCCTTTCTCTTCAACATCGTAGTGGGTCTCTTTGCGGAGTTTACGAACGACATCATCGATCTGGTAATAGATATCGGTGCTACGCTCGGGACGACCCGAGATGATCAGGGGCGTTCGGGCTTCGTCGATAAGAATGGAGTCGATTTCGTCTACGATGGCATAGCTCAATTTTCGTTGAACGCGCATGTCAGGCCGAACGGCCATGTTATCCCGGAGATAATCGAACCCGAATTCGCTGTTGGTCCCAAAAGTAATATCGGCGCGATATCCCACCTGGCGTTCGGCAGGCTGC
>PWNM01000073.1 GCA_003557825.1 Candidatus Hydrogenedentota bacterium
TGGGTCGTTTTATGGTAAAGAAATGGGTCTGCCGAATCCACGGGTTCCCGGGCAAAGCCCAATCGAATCGTATCTGCCGGAGGGATCGGCTCATGGGTGAGGCGGATCATGCCTTGCCGATTCACCAGCACCCGCACCTTCTGCGGAGGCGTTAGCCGGGTAAACCGACGGCTGAGCTCTTCCAGTTCGGCCACGACCTGTTCTCGTTCGACAGACCATCCAAAATAGGCGGCGCTTGCCATCAGACGGTCCAGATGCTCGGTCTGGAGAAAGTAGCCCTCCTGATCCCAACGTAGGCTCTCCAACAGTTCGAATCGCGGCGTCTCGCGTGTAAGAAATCGAGACTTGACGCGGCATTCGTCATACTCGCCCTCCGGCGATGAATCCCATGTAATGCCCCCGCCCACGCCGCATTGCGCCCAGCCTTCTTCGATGTCAACGGTCACAGTGCGAATGGCCACATTGAAGCAGGCCTTCCGGCCAGGTCCCCACCAGCCCACAGACCCGCAGTAAACGCCGCGGGGATAAGGCTCGAGTTTGCGGGCGATCTGGGTCATTCGTACCTTGGGCGCGCCCGTTACGGACCCGCAGGGAAACAAACCCCGGAACACATCGGCCATGGAAGCACGGGTCCGCGCCGTCACGGTCGATGTAAGCTGCCAGACCGTAGGATACCGTTCGGCGGCAAAGAGCTCGGTTGTTTCCACCGTTCCGGGATAGGCGATACGGCCCAGATCATTCCGAAGCAGATCGACGATCATAACGTTCTCGGCGCGATCCTTTTCCGAGGCTTGCAAGGCCTCGGCCAGGGCTTCATCCTCGGCGAGCCAGCGTCCGCGGGGACGAGTGCCTTTCATCGGCCGGGTCGTGATGCGGTCATCATCGATATGAAAAAAAAGCTCCGGTGATGCGGAGAGCACACGAAACCGTCCGGCGTTTACGTAGGCGCAGTAGTCCGCGTCTTGGGCAGCGCACAGCTGCTGAAACCATGTCAATGTATCACCGGCAAAGGTCGCCTCCAAGGGAAAGGTATAGTTCACCTGATAGACATCGCCTGCTGCGAGATAGGCTCGAATACGGCGGATGGAATCCAGATAATGGTCTTTCGAAACGAGGGGCTTCCATTCGCCTATATCAAAGGTTTTGTCCTCAGGCGGAGCCATCGGTTCGTGAATGTGCGTTGGTTCGTGATAAATCCCAAACCATAGCACCGGTACGACGTCCGGTTTGTGCATGGCCAGCGCCGAATCGAAAGCCGGTCCCGCTTCATAGGCAACCCATCCCGCCGCATAGCGTCCCTCCGCAATGGAGGACTCAACGCGGGTCAGGGCAACGCCCACCTCCGACGGTTCTGCCGCCTCGATCACGGTCTCTGGGTTTTGAAACAGCATTCCCCCCTGCCGTGACAGGTAGAGCTGGGTCCCATATGTATCGTCTATGGCAAATGTCATAATGGCGCTGTTGTTCCTCCGGCGGGATCATACCTGTCCAGGTAGTCCGAGATCACAAAGCATGCAAAACAGCTATTCTTAGTTGTGTCCAAGCCGTTTAACTGCGTATGCTGGAGCCATCATGTCGGCCATACTACTAACAACCATTAACGCACGATACAGCCATACCGCATTTGGATTGCGCTGGCTTTATGCCAATCTGGGTCCACTCCAGCCCCAAGCGGCTATCCGCGAGTTTTTTCTGCGTCAGAAACCCGAGGACATCGTCGCGGATATCCTGGCCGAGGAACCTTTCATCATGGGCATTGGGGTGTACATATGGAATGTGGAGATCGTTACCGAGGTCGTCCGACTGCTGCGGGCCAAACGACCCGACCTGATCATTGTGCTGGGGGGTCCGGAGGTCCGTTTCGAATACGAAGACATGCCCGTATTGGCTTGGGCCGATTACCTTATCCGGGGAGAAGGCGAAGCAGCATTTCGCGAACTCTGCGGCGAACTACTGGCGGGCAAGCGGCCTCCTGAAAAAATCGTAACAGCCGACCCGGCCCCACTCGCGGCGTTGACGCTCCCATACGATGCCTACACCGACGACGACATCGCCCACCGACTCATCTATGTCGAGACCTCCAGGGGATGTCCGTTTCGGTGCGCCTTTTGCCTGTCGGCACTCGACTGCGGTGTACGGACTCTTCCCCTCGAACCGTTTTTTACGGCCATGGACACATTGATTGACCGTGGCGCAAAGCTGTTCAAATTCGTGGATCGCACCGCCAATATCAATCCCGACCGCATGACGGAGGTTCTTGACTTTTTTCAGACCCGTTGGCGCGATGGAATGCAGCTCCATTTCGAGGTTCTACCTGACCGGTTGCCCCCGTCCTTGCTCGACCGTATTGCGCAATTTCCCGAAGGCGGGCTTCATCTCGAAGTCGGCGTACAGAGTTTTTCCGCGGCGGCGCTCGACGCCATCGACCGTCCGCAAGACCTTGCTGATACGGAAGGGGCGCTTTGGTTTCTCCGTAAGCGCACCGGTGCGTTGTTGCACGTGGACCTCGTGGCAGGATTACCTAACGAGACCTGGGACACCTTCGAGGCCGGGTTTAACCGGCTTTGGACAATACGGCCCCATGCAATCCAAGTTGGCATTCTCAAACGACTGAAAGGGGCTCCGATTATAGCTTTCGAGCGAACGGGACGTTTGACCTTTGACCCGAATCCGCCCTATGCCATTGTCGAAACGGACACGCTATCACGTGAGGCCATCGTCCGAATCAAACAGTTTGCCCGGCTTTTTGACCTCTATCACAACAGCGGCAATTTCCCCCGCATGTTGCCCCTCTTGCTCGATCCGGCCCCATCGCCTTTTGCCGAGTTCATGGCTTTTTCCGATGCCTTCTGGGACGCCTTTGGCCAGGGACATGGCATCGCGCTTATCGAACAAGCCCGATTCCTGTATGATTACCTCCGAATCTACGCGCCCGTGTCGCTGGAGACCTTGGCCCACGCCATCAAGGCTGATTATTATCGAATACCGGGACGGCGCGAACGATTGGATTTCCTTGTCCTCTAACTACGGCAAAACCGAATGTCAGGATAGGCTGCATGAATGAAAAACCGGTGACGCGGTTTCCCGATCCGCCCACAGGAAGCATCGAAGAACGGATGAGCCCCGCCCACTACCGGCACCGGCTCCATGTACAGACCTTTCACTCGGCCCAGTTGTTCAGCCAGGGAACGACCTTTGTCCATCTCGAGAATCTCGGTTGGCTCATGCGCGGTCTCAAGGTATTCCTGCAACTCACCGGACTACTCCAACGGGGCCGCCGTAATGCCCAATCGTTTGAAATCGTGCGGCGCGAAATTGTGTTGACCGGGTTACCGCCCGCCTTCGACGGATTTACATTCATGCACCTAAGCGATCTGCACGTCGACATGGCCGAAGGCTTTATCGATGCTCTGGCAGACGGAATCGCTGGCCTCGAATACGACTGTTGTGTCATCACGGGGGATTTTCGCGGCCACATCATCGGGCCGTACCAGCGGACCGTAGCCCTGACCAAAGACCTACTCGCCCATATTCGTACGCCCGCCTACGCTATCCTGGGCAACCACGATTTCATCGAGCTGGTCGAACCCCTCGAAGCGGCGGGGCTCCGTTTTCTACTCAACGAACACATCACCATCGAACGCAACGGTGCGCGCCTTTACCTGGCCGGTGTGGACGACGCTCATTTCTATCAAACCGACAACTTCCATCGCGCCGCCGATGGCATCCCTGATGACGCTGCCTCGATCATCTTGTCCCATTCCCCCGAGACCTATCTGAAAGGAGCCGCCTGCGGGTTCGGCTTCATGCTCTGTGGCCACACCCACGGCGGCCAGATCTGTCTCCCCGGACGGTTTCCCATTGTACGCAACGGCCGTTGCCCCTACCGCCTTATTAGTGGTCCCTGGCGGCATGGGCTCCTCCAGGGGTATACATCCCGCGGAGCCGGTTCGAGCGGCGTTCCCGTACGCTTCAACTGTCCCCCCGAGATCACCTTGCACACGTTACGGCGAGATTAGCCGGATCAGGAATGGCCACATCGACAGAAGCAAGGCGCCTTTTACGAGAGTTGATGCAGGAATACAGGTGAAACGATTTGAAAAGTGATTCACCACAGGCTACTCTCTTGGTAGCAGAAGGTAGCGGCTCTTGGTTCGCGGAACAAGCTGTTTGATAAAACGCGATCAACTGTGCCTATGCCATGGATAAAAATGCCGATGAGAGGATCTCCAGATGACCAGAAACATAATGATGGTGTGGGCTGTATCTCTTCTTTTTGTGCCTCAGGCGCAAGGCGATTGGCCCCAATACGAAACGAATCCTTTTGTGATTGAGCTCGACATTCCCGCGCCGGAGAGCTCGGCTGGCGGCATCATCGTTGCTGATATCACCAATGATGGCCGGATGGATTATCTCATCACCGTTCCGGGACATATCGCCGCATACGGAAACGATGGCACGAAGCTTTGGATCAAGACCATCGATGTCCGGGTCGGCGGTTCATCGGAAAATGAGGGATTACCCGGCCACCAAGGGCCTGGGGTGATTGCAGCAGATATCGATGGAAACGACCGAGCGGAGGTGTTGTTTCTAACGAACAGCCGCGAATTGCATGTCGTCGATGGCGCTACCGGCGATCCGCTATGGACGGCCGCGCCCCCATATCCCGATGATGCGGAGCGCTGGGAGCATCTGATCGTTGCGAATTTCAGAGGCGAAGGCGACCGGGATATCCTGCTGCAGGCGACCAACAAAGAGGGGTATCGAATGGGGCGATACCTCAGCGCCTATCGCATTGAAGACCTGCGGGAAGGCCGTTATGAGCCGTTGTGGACCCGCGATGATTTTCTAACGTGTGCCCATAACGGCGCGCGAATTGCCGATCTCGATGAAGACGGTCGGCACCATGTTTTGGGCGGAGACGTCATTAGTCCCGAAGGGGAAAAGCTTTACAGGATACCGCAACGGGGTCACGTGGACGCCATCGGGGCCGCCAAAGTGCGGGACGATATCCCCGGGGTTCAGGTTGTGGCAGTGGAGGAAGGCGGCGCAGAGCGCGTTTTCGTGTACAACCACGAGGGCCTGATCTGGGAAGCGGGATATCACCGTTGGGAACCCCAAAATTTTGCGGTGGGGCGCTTTGATCCGGACCGTCCCGGTAAACAGGTCTGGAGTCGCAGCCGGTTCAATGTCAATCAGCGGCCCTTTGTTTTCGACGCCTTCGGTGAGTTCATTGTTCAATACGATATGGTCGATGTCGCCCCCGAGGACTGGAGCGAAAACGGGGTTGAGAGGATTGTTGCTATTGACTGGACGGGAGAGGAAAAACAGCTCGCCGCCGCTACCGAGCGCGGACGGATCGGTGATGTGTGTTTATTCGATCCAATTACGGGCGAATTCGTGCATCGGATCCCTGCCTCCGCGGACCGGCTCTATGTAGCGGATGTCTCTGGAGATTGGCGGGAAGAGATTATCATCCTCGAGGGGAGTACGCTCCTCATCTACCATAACCCCGAACCCAATCCACGTCCGAACGAGCCGCGCCTATGGGAACAAGACCATTATCGCCGAGCGAAATTAACGCACAATTACTACAGCCCATAACACTGACCGGCGCCTCTTGTCTATAGTAGAGTGATGCGGCGATGGACTCCCTGGGACAAAGGACCAAAATGGTCTGTCATCTGGCCAGGCGAAAACCGACGTCTGTATAGGCGGTTATTGGGTGGACTTGCGAGCGAGCGGCGGATCGGCAGCTATGCCCGTGGTATTCCCAAGCGCCCCCTCGTAGCGCATGGAATGTGCCGGATCCCGGTCCTGTTGGATCGACCTGCGGGTCACTTGGATAATCGCCGAACCGATCTTCGCACCATTCCCATACATTGCCGCTCATATCGTATAACCCGAAGTCATTGGGCAGTTTCTGTCCGACCACATGGGCATAGCGGTTCTCCAGATCGGATGCATTGCCTCGCCACCAGGCGTAATCGTCGATCTTCGTGTAGTCGGGATCGTCGCCCCAATAAAAGCGCGTGGTCG
Source organism: Candidatus Hydrogenedentota bacterium (assembly GCA_003557825.1). Taxonomy (GTDB): domain Bacteria; phylum Hydrogenedentota; class Hydrogenedentia; order Hydrogenedentales; family SLHB01; genus PWNM01. Next base: position 6,040 of record PWNM01000073.1, read on the forward strand.
TACCCGCTCGAACTGCATGCTCCCATTCGGCTTCTGTGGGCAACCGAAACTCCATGCCGGTGTGCTCATTCAATGCGCTGATGAATGCTCTGATATCGCGCAAAACCACGTACACCGCGGGGCTGTCGGGATCATCCAACACATAATGGTCCGACCACGGAGTCGTGTCCATGAGTGCTTTCCATTGCCCCTTGGTTACGGGATACTTGCCCATCCAATACCCCGATGTGAGGGTCACCTCATGTTGGGGATCTTCCCAGTCGATGCTGTCTTGCTCGCCCGGATACCGCCCCATCATAAAGGTTCCCGGTGGAATCCATACCATCTCCAAGGGCACATCGCCGGGCAACATGAAGGTTTCCGTATCGCCCGGTTCCCTTTCGACCTCGCCGGTCACCGTATTAGGGTAGGTGGAATCCTCTGCTGTGGCGTTGCTATCCTCGGCATACGCCAAACCCAAGACACCCAAGCTGAATACCATTATTAAAATGATCCCGTGATGGACCCTATGCGTCGCCCAGTTCATTAACAATACCTCCGTGTTTCGGCCTACTCCAAACCGCATTGTTTCCCTACAGTATCGCAAAAAGCGTCTCTATCTGCAATTGTGAGGATCGACAAGGTGATTCCTGGGCTTCGCAGGACCCTGGATGTCGGGGCGTTTGTGCCGTTGCATGGCCTTTTTTGCCTTGCTTGCCAGGGCCGTTGTCATCGTATCCCCGGAAGGCATTTGCCAACCCGTTGATCAATTTGTTTGGCTGATGGCAACGGCGTATATTGACGGCAATTCCCATTCCAGTACTGGCAGTAAGGAGAAACCGGATGCTGTTGGTTCACGGGAGACGGCGTCCAGAGGAGTGCGGCGCATGGCCGGCAAGGAAGTATCGGGGCGAAACGACATCAACCGGAGAACGTTTTTGGCGCAATCGGCGCGGGGGACTGCTGCCTTGGGGTTGAGCACGGCATTCGTGAGAGGCGCTTCTGCCGAGAGACCGCCGCGAGTTGACCCCAACGAACCCTCCGTAGGTTCGCTTCCCGATCCGGATGACCCCATTCGTCTAGGATTCATCGGCGTGGGCGGCATCGGCTATCATCATATGCGGCGTTTTTGGGAACTGCGGGAGGATGGATATAATCTGGACATCCGCGCAGCCTCCGATTGCTACCAACA